>JBATLS010000563.1:0-10222 GCA_049289435.1 Saprospiraceae bacterium
GCCTATGGCATGGCTAGTCTGCCTATGGCAGGCGTGTCTGCCTATGGCAGGACACTTAATGGCCTTGCAACCTCTGATTGCAAGCATACCAATATATTGCATTCAAAGATTGCAATGCCAATAATCGCTATTTCCTCTTCAGCTCATAGATGTCTTTGCGTCTGTCTTTTAGATTTTTTACACTGCCGAATTTGTGCAGATGTCTGAGCAAATCGATGTCCACATCACTGATCAGTATCATTTCAGTATTTGGTGTGGACTCGGCTTTGATACCATTGGATGGGAAAGCAAAATCACAAGGTGTAAACACGGCAGATTGCGCAAACTGGATATCCATATTATGTACGTTGGGCAGGTTGCCTACACTGCCAGCTATAGCTACATAGCATTCATTTTCGATGGCTCTGGCTTGAGCACAAAGCCTGACTCTTGAATATCCGTTTTGTGTATCTGTCAGGAATGGCACAAACAAGATATCCATACCGTCGTCCGCAAGGAGTCTGCTCAATTCAGGAAATTCTGAGTCATAGCAGATCAGCACCCCTATTTTGCCACAATCTGTATCAAGAACCTTGACTTCATTGCCTCCTTTCATACCCCACACTTTCGCTTCATCGGGTGTAATATGCAATTTTTCGTATCGTTCTATAGTACCATCGCGTCGGCATAGATATCCTACATTGAGCAAATCGCCATCTCTGATCTCTGGCATACTCCCAGTTACGATATTGATGTTGTATGATATCGAAAATTCTGAAAATTTCTGTACAATTTCATCCGTGTGTTTAGCAAGTTCGCGTATGGCATCAGACACCGAAAGGTGATTGTTTTCAGCCATCAGTGGTGCATTAAAAAACTCAGGGAATAGCGCAAAGTCAGACCTATATCCCGAGACCGCATCCACAAAGTACTCCACTTGTGCCAGCATTTCATCCAGATTTTTGTAAGGTCGCATTTGCCATTGTATCAGTCCCAATCTGACTACCTTTTTGATGGATTCGGCCTTTTTTGACTTCTTTTCAAAATAGATATTGTCCCATTCAAGGAGGACGGCAAACTCATTGGACGCTTTATCTTCTTCCAGATAGCCTTTCAATATCCTCGTAGGATGAAAATCATTTGAAATCTGAAAATTGAGCACAGGGTCGTGTATTTCCTTCTCCTTCACTTTTTTAATGTACTCTTGGGGGCTGATACTATCTGCATATTTATGATAATTGGGGATTCGTCCACCGAAAACAATGCCTTTGAGATTTATTTTTTCACAGAGTTCTTTACGGTAGTCATAAAGCCGTCTCCCGAGTCTAAGCCCTCGGTATTCGGGTTTTATAAAAACATCTATCCCATACAATATGTCTCCGTCGTCGTCGTGCGATGTAAATGTGTAATCAGCCGTCACATCTTTGTATGTGTGGTTATCATCAAACTCGTCATAGTCCAAAATCAATGATAGTGCACACCCTGCTACTTTTCCATTTACTTTGATCACCACTTGACCTTCTGGAAATTTATCTATCAGTATCTGTAGGTGGCTCTCCTTCCAGTAAAAATCTGCCATCGTCTTGTAAGCTGACACCATGGCCATCTTTAGTTCCTGATAATCATTGATATCCAGTAACTTAAGTTCTATATTTTCAATATTTTTTATTTCCATAACTTCCATACTTCCTTTATTTTTTTTTCACTCCCATGTGAAATCAGATAACAACATTTATTTTGAACGGCAAAACTAACAATAAATCTTGGGTCAGGAAAGCACATCCAAGTATATTACTGATGCAGTGGTCTAAAACTGTGTCATATTGTTACCTAACTGATTGGGATGTAATGAAAAAAGGCACAAACCTAACGATTTATGCCTTTTTTACCATTTAACTATTAAAAATGTGATCCTATCTGGCTTCTTGCGCCTTTTCGTTGTGCTTCTTTAATTGTCTTTTGAGCGTTTCTAAAGAATCATCAAATGCAGCTTCGAAAGATTTATCTTCATTGCTGGCTATAAGGGTATTTCCAGGTACATTCACTTTTACTTCGATCACCTTATCTCTGACCTGTCCTGAGTTTTCTAATTTTAAATAAACAGTGGCTTGTAAAATTTTGGGATAAAATTTTTCAAGTTTTTGAAGTTTATCACTGATATAATCCTTCAACTTTTGATCGGCAGTAAAATGCACTGCCTGAAATGTTACTTGCATACTTCAAAAAATTTTTATGATTAAATAATTATTATATTCATTTTACTCAACTTGGCTTTCAGCATATGGAAGGTATAGTTTGATCTTCATATTACAAATGTAATGATACAAAATATACAACGTATTAACAAATCATTTAGTTTAAATTTAGTGGTCTAACTATGATCGCGGATGTGCTTTGGCATAGGCTTCTTTGAGTTTGGTGATACTATTGTGCGTATAAATCTGTGTCGCAGCCAGACTGGCATGTCCCAACAACTCTTTGATCACATTGAGATCAGCACCCCGATCCAGCATGTGCGTAGCAAACGAATGCCTGAGTACGTGAGGGCTTTTTTTACTCAAGCTCGTGATCGATGACAATTGTCTATGCACTATATTATGCACTAATCTGGGATAAATCTGCTTACCACCATCCGTCAATATTAATGCATCTTTATCTAATATTTCTATTTGGTCTCGGATAGTGAGATAATGATCAAAGGATGATTTCATACTTTCCGTAATAGGTATACTTCTGACCTTATTTCCTTTGCCTATGACCCTGATTTCGCCCCGAGATGGGTTATAGTCTGCTACTTGCAGCCCGACGAGCTCGGCACGCCTTATGCCGGTACAATACAACAATTCGAGGATAAAAACATCTCTTGTCTGTGCATACATATTTGCGCTGCCGACTTGGCTAATATCTTTTTCGAGCAATCGGCCGATATTCGCATCTTGGACGATGATGGGCAGTCTTTTTGACTTTTTGGGGGCGATGATTTTGACCATAGGATTTAGGGAGACATATCCCTTTCTGATCAACCACTTATAAAATGATCTCAGTGTAGATATCTTGCGATTGATAGACTCTGGTGTCAAGCCTTCGCTCATCATCAGGACTACCCAGCTTCTGATATGGGGGTGTTTGATCTCAGACAGGTCATCTGTTTCGAACTCCCGGATACTATATTCAGACCATTGGGTCAAATCATTCAGGTATGAAATGCCAGTGTGCTCACTATATTTTTTTTCTACTCTTAGATACTGAATGAAGGGATCGATATAATTGGTAATATTCAAGTGGCGTTATTTTATAACAAATTAAACTATTTAATTATATGTAAACAAATATTTTTGTATATTTTATGCAATTATTTTACTTTTACCAGATATTTAACCTTTGATATGCCACCAAACTTATCGAGGTGATAAAAATAAATTAGGTATAAAAATCTTAAAAATGATACAGACATCCATCAAACAATTTAGGTACTACAAACAATTGGCCGACAAAGCCATGGCTCAAGTTGCAGATGCCTCCCTATTTGTACGCTCTCATGCCGACGAAAACAGTATTGCCATCATAGTACAACATTTATCCGGCAATATGAGATCCCGATGGACCAACATTTTTACAGAAGATGGAGAAAAATCATGGAGAAACCGTGATAACGAATTTGAACCGGCACTTCAAACAAAAGCTGAAATGATCGCAAGCTGGGAATCTGGTTGGCAAGTATTGTTCGATACTTTGAAAAATTTAAATGAAATTGACCTGCCTCGCACGATTTATATCAGAAATGAAGGACTTACGGTCCAGGATGCCATATTGCGTCAGCTATGTCACTATAGTTACCATTGTGGTCAGATTGTCTATATATGCAAGACTTTTGCCGGCACAGACTGGCAAACATTGTCCATAGCCAGGAATGATTCAGATAATTACAATAAGCAAAAAGCATCTGAAAAAAATACCGGTAAGCACTATCTTGACAGTTTGTTGGATGATAAATAGCGGTGCAGTGAGATGTCCTATTTCTCCACTTTCTTCTTTACAAATGTAAGTTCTATATTGTCTTTCAACAATGTAAAACCATCAGATGATCTGCTATCAATCTTAAAAACATCAGGAGTGTCGTCCCCTTCTTTTGTAAAAAGTAGTTCATCGCCCTTGACTTCCCATTTAGCATTATGCAGTCCAAGTTGGATAAATGCACTATTAGCTTTTATATCTCCATTGTCCAACAATTCTATATCCAGCTCCAAATCTTTGAATAAAAGTTTCCCCAAACCCTCACCCAAGCTATTCCAATCTGTAACCTGTTCGCCCAAATCTAGTCCTGCTGAAGCCATGGTGCTGCCTAATTTTTTAGCAAAATACGCTATTTTTCCTTCTACAGTACTGGTGTCCGTCAATATTTTACCAAGTTCTGCTTCCACCTCTTCTCTGGCTTTCTGTATGTCTTCTTTGGCTTCTTGTTGGGCATCTTTTACAGACTCTTTGATTTCTTTTTGCTTACCATTGCTAAGCTTTGCTGATACTACAAACTGTCCTACCATACTGGGCGGTTGAGGACCGAACTCCTGACAAGAAGATAATGTAGCGCAAACGAACAAAACGGAAAGGACTAAATGATTGGATCTCATATTTTGGTTTAAAAGGTCAAAAAAAATATCAGCTTTACAACACTAAATGTCCTCCTTTTAGTTCCTGCATGCAAACTGGTGATGTGATAATTAGCCAAACTTAGCACTAAACTACTTTGAATACTATATAAAAATCGACGAATTTCAATGTGTTTACATACGAGAGCTGTTACTTTTCTCCACCCAGCAATTTGATATCTTCTATGAGCGCATCCATACTTTGATTATCGAGACCATTGTATATGCCTCGAATGATCCTGTTTTTATCAATCAGAATAAAATTTTCGGTGTGTAAAAAAATCGTGCTGTCGCGCTCTTCACCCAAATCTTCTTCGACGAAATAACTTCTTCGTCCCAAGTCATAAATCTCCCCTTTTACACCTGTAAGTAGTTTCCATTTTGGGTACTGTATCCCGTTGAGTTCAGCATATGTTGCCAAGACAGATACACTGTCGTAGTCAGGAGTAACCGAATGAGATACTAACAATACATCTTCGACATTCAAAAATTCTTGTTGAATCAGTGCCATGCTATTGGTCATCCTGGGACAAATACCCGGACAAGCAGTAAAGAAAAAATCCACTACGCTGATCTTATTTTGTAAGTCTTTTTCTGTAAAGGGCATGCCCTCCTGATCTATCAGGCTGAAGGGCCTGATCTTATGAAATTGATCCATATCGGCTACTTCCCACACAGGAGTGAAGTCAGAAGTATTGTAATAGGGCAATTTTCTGGATTTGCTCTGACAAGCAAGGATTGACACGCTTATCAATATGGAAAAAATTATTTTTATATTCATTTTTATTTTAGGTTCTACTACGATTTTAATGGAAACTCTTATTGATGAAATGGCCAAGGCTCCCCTTTAGGGGTCGGGGGTATAATAGGGCAATGATTGATTTCATAAAAATCTGGTTTCCTACCTCATATTGTCCATAAGTGTTTATTCATTTGTTTACTGACTTATATCCGAACGGATTTAATGTACCTATCCATTAAATTGGTAGTAGAACCTTATTTTATTGCTCCATCTTTTAAAGTATAACACAATGCTGCTTTTTGCATACCATACCTATGGCCATCTTTTACTTCATAATTAATATAGGGTTTTCCATTCTCACGCCAGGCTTTTTGCATGCCTTCTTCTCTATCATCTTTGAAGGTTAAAAATGAATATGGAGTCCCGGATTCATACCATTGTTGTTGCAATCCTTCCCTTCTATCGTCGATGTATAAAAATTCAAATTTCTTATGACCATTTTCCCAATACCCGGTATGTCTGCCAAACGCCTTACCTTCACGATAACTTCTTATATCTTTGAGATCACCATTTTCATAATAAGTCACCGTATGGCCATGTTGGCTACCTCGATAGTATGAGCCTACTGATACTACATTTTGTATGTTCATTTTCTTGACATATCCGTCATATGGCAATGAGTCTATATAATAAATACCGTTGTCCATATAAAGATTGGAGTCATCAGACAAAATAGTATCCAACGGTATCATGGTAGTATCGACCAGCAAAGAGACATCAGTGTTGTCCTTTGTGCTAGGTGCGGTACAACTTGGATATATCAGTGCGATCAGTACTATTTTAATAAGTAAATGTGCCTTTCGTACCATGATATTTGCCTGCTTTGAGGATATAAAATCCAGAGTTCATGTAATTGACATTGGAGCAATGGTAGTGATATATGCCGTTGGGATATTCTGTTGTAGCACCTACGTGACCTCCATTAGCATCCAAATCTGCCGGATAGGTACCGTCTTTATCCTTCCTGCCATAGATAGGAAATCCGTCTCTCAACCATCCTATCAATTTTGCATCGTCGTCCGATGTAAAATCTCCGTTGAAATGATAGTGATACAATCCTCCCGGACCACTATGCGCTCCAGCTCTGTCAAAAGACTTGAGTGTACCTGAATCTACAGGCACATTTCCACCTTCACGGTCATTGTAAATAGCTACACCATTGAGCGCCATACCGATGGGGCCTAGAGATGTTTCTTCCTTAGATGTTGCTTCTGTGGGATGGATGGGGATGGTCATGACAAAAGTTTGCGATTGTAGGTTGCCGGGGTTGACTGTTTGACCCGTAGCTTGAGCTTCATATAGCGAACTTCCTGAGCCCCAGTATGGTGTGCGGTGATCAGGTACGCCATTGGATTTCATGGTGACTGTCGTCTCAGTAGCTGAGAGGGTAACTGCGCTTTTGAAATTGGAACTAAATATCGTTGGGATCGTAGCCACCTCTTGACTTACTGTTTCTTCCTTATTGCAACCAAGTATGGTTAATGTTATGACTCCAAATGCCAGCGCAAGGGAATATAATTTGCTTTTGTATATCATAAAATTTTAGATTGTGAATAAATTGTTTGTAAGCTTATACGACTTATATCAAACTAACCTTCGTTAATATCTAGGTAATAGTATAAACTTAGGATTCACACACCACCCCCCATAATCTTGTACATCTTATATAATGGGCGTCAAGCGCTCCGTCAAGATCAAAGAACTAAAAGTAAGTTTAAATCTTGAGAGGATGTGAGAAGATCCTCACGGTTTTGGCCTAAATGGTGATTTCGCATCGCCATTTTTAACGTCCGTCATATTCAGCCCGTTGGATGATATCCTATGTGCTGAAGTGTCTCTGGAGGCAGCGTACGAAAGTCTATTGGAAGGGTCGTATCATTTTGACCGATGGTATATCGGTTCATTTGGGGGGGAGCGGCTTGGTGGCAATATTCTCCATTCCCAAAATAATTCGTCTTCGGATCATTACACTCTCATATTTTTGAGTTATTTTCGTTTGGTATTGCATTTTCATTGATCACACAATTAAAATAAAAGCTTAAAGATGAAAAATCAAAACCCTGTCGTTTGGTTTGAAATTTATGTGAACGATATGCAACGTGCAAAATCGTTTTACGAAAAAGTCCTGGACCTAAAATTGACCGAATTGCCCAGCCCTACAGAAGATGGAGCTGAAATGTTTGCCTTTCCTATGGATATGAAATCGGAAAACCGAGCTTCAGGTTCACTAGTAAAAATGGAAGGGTTTGAAGCTGGTCACAATAGCAACATAGTGTACTTTATGAGTGAGGACTGTGCAATAGAAGAAGCAAAAGTGAAAAGTGCAGGAGGTGGTGTATTTAAGTCAAAAATGTCTATTGGTGAATATGGGGCAATGGTTCTCGCCAGAGATACTGAAGGCAATCTGATTGGATTTCATTCTATGGAATAAATAGCTGACTCAAGCCCATAATGTCGCCTATATTGAATGGCTTAAATTGCACTATTTGGTATCATTTTTTCAAGCGATCATTTGATTAAATTTAAGTGTCCTAATCTATCATTATTCATATCCAATAACCATTATTAAAATAATCCAGTGTGAACATTAGAAATTTTGCAATTGTACTTTCTGTCCTCATAGGATTCAATTGTTCAGAAAAGAAACTAGCAAGTTTGTCTGAAGAAGAAAAAAGCGATATTGAAAGCATGGTTCAGAAAGAAATCGATACATTAATCATGTCTGTCAATACCAAAGACATTGATTTATATATGAGAAAGATGCCGGATGATTTCATGATATATGATGAAAATGGGGAAATAGTTACCAGAGAAAAACAAAGAGAATTTGCACTTCGGGATTGGTCGATTATCGATACTACGATAAATAATTTA
This sequence comes from Saprospiraceae bacterium, assembly GCA_049289435.1. GTDB lineage: Bacteria > Bacteroidota > Bacteroidia > Chitinophagales > Saprospiraceae > OLB9. Next base: position 8,302 of record JBATLS010000563.1, read on the forward strand.
ATGACAATCGATAGTATTCAATATATTTCAAAAGACAGTATTTTTGTATATACATATCAAAAATGGGAAAGATTAATGTTTCAAAAAGATGGCGTAACAATCGACACGGTAATTACCACACAAAAACATCGGGAATTATGGAAGAAAAAAGGTAAGGCTTGGATGGGTTATGATGTCAAGGAACTAGGAGGAGAAATTTTTATTAATGGCCAAAAGTACGTCTCAAATTAATATCAACAAAATAAAATATAACATGACAAATAATAAAGTAACGCTCCATCGGGTTTTTGCGGCTCCAGTTGAAAAAGTGTATAAAGCATTCATAGATGCCGATGCCATGGCTTCTTGGTTGCCGCCATATGGTTTTGTGTGTAAAGTACACCATATGGATATTAAAGTAGGCGGGAAGTACAAAATGTCGTTTACAAATTTTACGACGGATAAAAGTCATTCTTTTGGTGGAGAATATCTGGAAATCATCCCAAATGAACGCTTAAAATATACGGATATATTCGACGATCCAAACTTGCCCGGACAAATGATTACGACTATTGAATTTAAAAAAGTACTTTGCGGAACAGAAGTTTTTGCCACTCAAGAGGGAATACCTGATTTGATACCAGTAGAAATGTGTTATCTAGGTTGGCAAGAATCTTTGGACAAGCTAAAACGTTTGGTGGAGCCTCATATTCCTGATGCATGACAATGTATGGATGTGTATGAAAAATCAAATTCTGTATTCGAAAAATTATATAAACCCTTGCCTATAAATATTTATTAGTGATTTGATGCGATGGAAGATGGACTTCATGACGATATGATTTTTTCGATTTTCAAAGCTAAAGCTGGGAATCTATGGTTTGGTGGGCGATATGGGATTTTATAACAATTCGATGGTAAATAGTTAAAGACTTTTTGTCAATTAGAGGACGTAAAACTGAATAATTTGCGATGACCGTCAAAAATGAATTAACATCTCTTGTATTAATAGGTGGCTACCATAAAGATGTTTCGCTTTTACTTCACAAAGGATTGTATATCAATATTTTACAATATGTTATTCTTTGTGAATCTTAGTGTTTTTGTACCTTTGTGGCAAAAATTAATTTTCCGGAGTAGTCTCAGAACCAAAGTTTTAGTTAAGGACAGTTCTATGTTATAAATTTAAAATTGTGTATATTTACGACTCGATTGAAGAAGGATCATTCAATACGGACCGATTTGAAAAAAGTTGAACAACCAATGGATAATTTTAATGCTATCTTAGAAATCATAGGTCGAAACCCATTTGTTTATGTACCAGCTGAGGTGCTCAACAATATTTTTCACCAAGCCAAAAAGAGGTTGGGGCATATTCCAGTACGAGGAAGTATCAATGGAAAACCATACCTACAGACCCTGGTAAAATATAGCGGCGATTGGAGATTGTATATCAATATGGTGATGCTCAAAAACTCACCAAAACGAATCGGTGAAGTGATAGATGTAAAAATCGAATACGACCCAAGCGATAGAACCATCGAACCTCACCCAAAACTTGCACATGCCCTTTCAGAAAATAACCATGCAAACACCGTATTTAAAAACTTATCCCCGTCCAGACAAAAAGAAATCGTAAGATACATCTCCAATCTAAAGTCGGAGACTAGTGTTGATAAAAATGTAGAAAGAGCGATTCATTTCCTTATTGGCAAAGAGCGATTCGTTGGTAGAGACAAGCCTTAAAATACAATGAAATCACATTTATCAATCTTTGCCATCGACTCATAACTTCATGCTACTTGTCTTTACCATCAGAATACCAGACTTCTCGCAATTATATTTGCGTTGAAAATATCAAATTCAATTGCCATTGGCTTTAGCCAGTGGACAATAAATGCAAATATTATTTGGCTTTAGCCAAAAATAAATGGCTAATCTG
>JBATLS010000564.1:0-3645 GCA_049289435.1 Saprospiraceae bacterium
GGGATGGATTGGATTTTCCGAAAGAAACTTTTGATAAAATTATGACCATAGACAGAGAACTATGGAAAAAAGAATTGTTGTCTCACGAAGAACTCTTCTCTTCATTTTATAACAAACTTCCCAAGGAATTTTTCTTCATGCGAGAGTTGTTATTGTCAGCATTGTGGCGTTCTCCAGAGCAATGGGGATTGCAACCTGAGCGACACTGAGTCAGTCGAAATGACCGTTTTGGAAAACCATTTTCAAAGCACTTCAATATCAATAAAAAAAAAGACCAGTCATCAGTGGCTGGTCTTTTTTGTATCAACTATATAGATGATGTATTCTTTGTGCCCCTTACTGTTTTAGTGCCTTTTTGGTAAAAATAAACCACCAGATCAGCCTCATAATTAAAATTTATATCCCATCGTCAATAGCAGCCGGGAAGGAGTGTTGGCAAAAGCATATGACTGACCACCCACTACTATATGGTCACCAAATTGGTCCAGATTGCCTTCGAACATCAGGTCTAAGCGCAATTTCCACAGATCTATACCTGTGCCGGCCTGCCATCCGTATGTGGCTGTCTTAAATCTTTGCTCATACCCCTTGATATCCACTACATCGGAAATACTGTTGATAAACAAATGACCGACCACACCGCCTTGAAATCGTAGTAGCCCCAACTTAAATCCTGCTACAATCGGTATGTCCAGATGGTTATATTTTTCATTTTTAATGGTGCTGAATACGCCTGACTCACCGTATGTAGTGATCTCATAGGTCACCTTATTGGAATTGAAAAGCAGTGATGGCTCTATAAAAATACCCAAAGCACTCAATCTGGTATAAATGCCGAAGTGATGCCCGTATCCAGCATTCTTGATATTCCACTCCAGGTTTTGGTTGTTATTGTTGATGAGCAATCCTTTATTGGCCAGATCATAGGAACTCAATCCCATCTTGACGCCAATTTCTATTTGTCCGTAAGTGATAGACCAAGTGGCCCATAAGCAAAGAGTAATCAATAATATACGTTTCATTTTTTTATTATTTAAGGGTATAAAATGTGTTAGAAATAAATGGATCCATTGGAAGCGAATTAACGAGGAATCTGATACCAGTTAGCATATCAAGTTATATATATAATAAAATTTATACATTTCTGATACTAAAAAAGTGATAACATAATTTAGCCTTAAACGAATAATTGCTCCAAAATTGGTTAGTTTTGTCTTTTGTTTAACTTTTGTTTAACCTGATGCAACAACCAAACTGCATGTAAAATCACATATTTAAGACTTATTTAACTGATAATGTTGCATTAACTTATTACTAATAGTTTTAATATATCAAAAAGAGTGCCACAATGAATATTAGGGATGTAAATTTTGTTGCCAGTTTTGCCAAAGAGAGCACATGCCCTACCGATGCTAGACCCGAATTTGCTTTCATAGGAAGGTCCAATGTTGGAAAGTCATCACTGATCAACATGTTGTGCAATAAGAAGGGTATCGCCAAAGTTTCGGTTACTCCCGGTAAGACCCAATTGCTCAATTATTTTGAGATCAATGGGGAGTGGTATCTGGTGGACCTGCCTGGCTATGGGTACGCACGTGCTTCCAAAGACAAACAAGCGGGGTTTAGCAAGATGATCAGGACATATCTGTCAGTGAGACAAAGTTTAGTATTGGCTTTTGTCCTGATAGACATTCGTCATGAGCTACAGAAAATTGACCAGCAATTTTTAGAATGGTGCAGCACCAACGAAGTGCCTTTTTGTATGGTATTTACCAAAGCAGACAAATTGGGTCGGTCGCAGGTGGATTCCAATGTGCAGGCCATCACAAAAGAACTCCTTAAGACCTGGCACTCGCTGCCGCCACATTTTGTCACAAGTTCGGAAACCAAATTGGGCAGAGATGAAATATTGGCCTACATAGATGGCATCATTAAAAGTGTGACAGCTCAAAACTAATGCCATACATGAACCAGATTTATCCACACCTTATCCCTGATATATCCAAATGGCCCGTAGCTAAACAGAGTCAGTATAGAACAGAGTTTATTGATAAACTCAATGACTATGTGATGGATCAGTTGCTCGAAAACCATAGAAATAATCTTTCAGAACTCATCTCGAAAACCATTTATCTCGAAAATCAAAGGATCAAGCTGGCACCTTGGAAAGTAGATCCCCCTGACGAAAAGTCTTATTGGAAATCTATATCCAACGATCTGGAATCAGCTGCCAAAAGAGAAGATAAAGTGGATGCTGAAAGGGTATTGTTAAAAAAAATCATCAACAGATACAACGAAGAAATAGTAGGAAATTTCAGTCCAAAAACATTTCAGTTTTCAAGAAAATTTCTGACCTCATTATTCAAAAGAATTTTCGGCAGTTATTTTGCTAAAGGCCAGTGGCGTTGGGGCGGTAAGGCAGCACTTCAAGATAGGATAAAAGTGAAGGGTAATATTCCATTGATTCGCACACTTTTTGAAAAAGGAACAGTGGTGATGGTGCCAACCCACTATTCTAATTTGGATTCGATCATGGTGGGTTATGCCATTGATGCCAATGTAGGTTTACCATCTTTTTCATATGGAGCGGGGCTCAATTTGTACAATGTAGAGATCGTCGGTTACTTTATCAATAGATTGGGAGCGTTTAGAGTAGATCGGCGCAAAAAAAATCCGATATATCTCGAATGCCTGAAATCTATGACAGGATTTTCTATCATCGAAGGGGTCAATTGTTTGTTTTTTCCCGGAGGCACAAGATCCAGAAGCGGACATACCGAAGATAAGCTAAAATTGGGTCTGATCAGCGCGTCTATCGAAGCGCAGCGGAGACACATCGAGCGAAAAAGCGATAAAAAGATATTTATTGTGCCACTCAATATTGGGTATCATTTTGTGCTGGAAGCAGGCCATTTGATAGATCAGCATCTACAGATAGTCGGTAGAGAAAAGTACAAACGGCAGAGGAGTGGTAGTATCACCATGGCTACTGTCATCCGTTTTGTAAAAGATCTTTATTCCAAACCTTCAGATGTGTATATGTCCTTTGGTGATCCATTGGATGTATTTGGCAATGCTGTCGATGCAGAAGGGCATAGTTATGACAAGTTTGGACAACTCATAGATCAGAAAGATTACTTTACTTTTGAGGGTAATCTGTCGCCCAACTCTCAAAGAGAAGGTATTTACGCTAAAATACTTAGCGAAAAAATCGTAGCTTCATATCAAAAGTTCAATGTCATACTCTCCAGCAATGTGGTGGCCTTTGCAGCTTTTCATCTTATGTTTGACGAGTACAGGGATGCAGGATTGATATTTTTATTAAATCAAAAGTCAAAATCATTTTCTGTTGGATACGATGATCTGGAAGATAAAATAAGAATTTTGGTAAGCCTCATAAAAAATATGTCGGATGCTGGCACTGCCACCATATCTGATGAGTCTTGGGATGATATTCCGGCATTGATACAGGAGGGATTGTCAAAGCTGGGGATCTATCATGCAGTGGATGTACTCAGGAAAGAAAAATCTGGCGTGGTCAAGTGCGAAGACATCAGGTTGCTGTATTTTTATCACAATAGGCTGGCCAACTATGGACTAGAAGCTGGGATGGGATGGGGAGAGGCAGAAATTATTTGAACCCCA
>JBATLS010000565.1:0-2373 GCA_049289435.1 Saprospiraceae bacterium
AAAATGATATGTAAGTGCTTGGAATACAGATTGATATAAAATTTCATTTTCATTCCCGATAGCTATCGGGATAGCTATGGGGATTAAATTTTATGAAAAGCTGGGTTTCAACCTGCCTGCCAAAGAATTTGTTCGGCAGGCAGGTGACTTGCAAAGGAATTAACAATATGTTTTTAAATCACTTCATTATAAATATTGCTCTATCAAGATAATATTTCACTTAAATTTGTGTAATTTCTATCTTGTAATGGTAAAGAAAATATGAATGATCACTTCTATATCTTCAAACTGAATTTTAAAAGAAAAACACTCCATGACTAAACTTATCTTATTTATATTTTTTACTCCCATATTGCTTTATGGACAATCTAATACTTTGATAGTTGGAACATATACTTCTAAAGGGAGCAAAGGAATCTACACATACACTATGGATAAAAATACCGGAATGCTGCAGGAAGTGTCGCATACAGAAGGGATTTTAAATCCATCATACCTGACCATCTCAAAGGACAAAAAGAAGCTATATGCAGTCCAGGAAACCAATCCGGGAGCAGTTTTATCATTTGAAATAGATCAACAATCAGGTCGTTTGGCAAAACTCAATGCTCAAACAGATGGGCAATCTGCGCCATGTCATATTGTTGTGGACAAGACCAATAAGTGGTGTTTGATCGGCAATTATGGGAGTGGAAATCTAAGTGTTTTTCCAATCAATCCAGATGGAAGTTTGGCCGCAGCATCCCAAACTATTACACATGTCCACGCCGATCAACCTGCTACCAAGTCACATGTACATTACATAGGTATATCACCCAACAATAAACATGTATTTGTTACAGATTTGGGGCACAACCGAGTGTATATTTACACTTTTGAGCAAAAAAACGGTAAGTTAAAGCCTGCATCTCCACCTTATCTACAATTGCCTTTAGGGTCAGGGCCAAGGCATTTGGCTTTTCATCCCAAAGGAAACCTGATGTACCTTATCAATGAGAAATCATCAGAAATAATGCTTTTACAATTCAATAACAATACTTTATCGATTATCCAGAATATAACTACGCTTCTTGAATCATTCAATGGTAAAAACGATTGTGCCGATATCCACATATCGCCTGATGGTAAGTTTTTGTATGGTTCCAATAGGGGGCATGACAGTGTTGTGATGTATTCGATTGATCAAAAATCTGGAATACTATCTTGCATAGGGCATCAACCAGTCTTTGGTCAGACACCACGCAATTTTGTCATAGACCCATCAGGTCATTTCCTATATGTCGCCAATCAGAATTCTGACAATATTACCATCTTTAGACGGGATTTGAAATTAGGTACGCTTACCTACACTGACCAGCAAATAGCAGTTTCCATGCCAGTGTGTTTGAAGTTTTTGAATTGAGAAGTGATTATCACTGACTAGTATGAACTAACAAAACGGTTTAACTCACTTCGATAGATATTTTTTTTTTGAAGATATTTTTTCCATAATAATGTTTATCTTTGCTTTACACCAAAAAAATCAATGCCTATGTATGATCTATTACAATCTACCCACTCCCATTTTGCCTGGATAGTTTTAGTAGCTATCTTAGGTGCTTGTTTACTGGCTGTTTTTTCGTTGATGAGTAGCAAATCTTTATCACCACTTCAACTCAAGATTGTTATATTTGCTATGATTTCTGCCCATATCCAGCTGCTGGTTGGATTGATTTTGTACTTTATTTCCCCGTTTGGGATAGCAAACCTATCATCTGAAACTATGAAAGATTCTTTTGCAAGGCTACAGGCAGTCGAGCACCCCATTCTACATATCCTAGCTATCTTGATCATTACCATCGGATAAAGAAAAGTGAAAAAACTGAGTGGCACACTGAAAGCTTCCAATACCGTTTTGATTTATTATGGCATTGGATTAGTGTTGTTACTCTCCAGGATACCATGGAAGTCGTGGATGTCATAAATGTCTAACAATTTATACATCTTATTTGTAATTTTAATCACATTCTTTTGCTACTACTGCTAAACGGCTATCTTTGCGGACGATATGGATAATGGAAAAATCATTGTATCTCCTGATAGATTTCAATTGACGTTATTGCGATTGTGTCATCAGGTATTGGAAAATCACAGAGACTGCAGTGATTTATACATCATTGGCATCCAGGAAAAAGGCGTTTATCTCGCTGAAAGGCTATCTATCTTATTGAAACAAATGCTTGGACAACAATCATTTAAGTTTGGAAAGCTCGATATTACTTTTTACAGAGATGACTTTAGAACGAGAGATACTCCACTGAAAGCATCAGCTACTGAAATGAATGATCTTGTGGAGGGTAAAAATGTCATATTGATAGATGATGTTTTATATAC
>JBATLS010000566.1:0-4897 GCA_049289435.1 Saprospiraceae bacterium
CTCCTACACCAATGGCCGTGCTAAAAGTATGCGCCGACCCCCAATCTATATAGTCGTCATCTTGCAAAGTTGAATTGTCGGCCAATGGTTTGAGCATTTGATAAAAATAGTCCTTGCCTTTTCTATCGTAATAATCATTGAAATTTTCATTTTTATCACCATTGGTTTCGAGATCATCAAAAATATATCTGAGCACATCAGGGGCTCTTTTGGAGGCCACTTTAATGACTTTGTCAGATATCCTTCCATTTCCATCGCTCAATTTGCCACCACCCAAAAGGAGTTGTACAGCGGGGACAACTACTGTACCTATCTTAAATGAAGAGCCATGAAATCCTATCTGAGCCAGGCTATGCTGACCACATGCATTCATACATCCGCTTATTTTTATCTGGATGTCTTTATTGTGCACCAATTCAGGATATTCATCCACGATGACTTGCTCGAGTGCCACTGAAATATTTGTACTGTTAGATATCGCAAGATTGCAGGTGTCAGTACCCGGGCAGGCAGTAATATCGGCGACAGATGCATATCCAGGATGCGCAAGGTCAATGGCAGTGAGCGCATCGAATAAATGTGTCAGGGACGATTTATGTACGTTTTTAAGTAATAAATTTTGATTGATGGTGATCCTAATGTCTGATTTGTCGGCAAATTGATCTATGACGTCTGACAATATTCTGGCTTTCGCCGAATCTATATTGCCCAATTGAACCTTAACATATACGCCATAGAGATCACTTTGTTTTTGTTTAAAAGTATTGGTATCGTACCATCTTTGAAACAGAAATTGATCTGTAGTGACTGGCGATTCTGTACATGTGTTGATTTTTGTTGGTGCCTGTTTAGGAGGAAAATAAGGAGTTATTTCCACACCTACCACCGCTTTTTGTTCTTCTTTGATTAACTCAAGGAATGCCTCTACGCCAATCTTTTGTATCAGATATTTGAGCCTGGCTTTGTGTCTGCTGGTACGTTCGCCATGTCTGTCGAAAACCCTTAGTGCACATTCTACAAAAAACAAGATCTCATCAGCAGGCAAAAATTCATAGGCTACCTGAGCTAAGAGCGGTTGGGCACCGAGTCCGCCGCCAATCAATATTTTAAATCCTTTTGCTCCATCTGAATTCACTTTTGGTATGAATCCTATATCATGGATAAATGTATAAGCGTTATCAGTTTCAGAATTGGAAAATGCAATTTTTATTTTCCTGCCCAGTTCTTGGCAAAAAGGTTGCCTCAAAAAGTAATTGAAAACGGCATATGCATAGTCTGAAACATCAAATAATTCATTGGGGTCGATGCCGGATTCTGCTGATGTTGTTACATTTCGCACGGTGTTGCCACATGCTTCGCGGAGAGTGATGTCGTCCTGCTCCAGTTTGGCCCAGAGTTCTGGCGTCCTGTCGAGACTGACGTGATGGATCTGTATATCTTGTCTGGTCGTAAGATGTAGATTCCCATTGGAGTATTCGTCACTGATATCTGAGATCTTTCGCAATTGGGTGGTGGACAATTTTCCAAATGGAATTTTAATTCTAATCATTTGCACTCCAAACTGCCTTTGACCATAAATCCCTCTCGCCAACCGCAAACTGCGAAACTTGTCTTCATCTATCTTGCCGTGTCGAAAAAGGTAAATCTTTTGCTCCAAATCGACCAAATCCTTTTCCACCAGCACTCTGCGAGTCTCTGGTATAAACTCTAATTCTGTACGAAAACTCTCCATATAATATATATTCTATAGTATTAGTAGATAATAAAAAAAGACAATAAAAAAACTTTCAGCTTTTATCCTGAAAGTTTTTTTTGAATCTCATAAATTGATTTAATCTTTTGGCTCCCTATATTCTTACCTATTGAAGCAAAGATTAGGAGTATGTTTAAATTTTCATGTTTGAGCGAAAGCGAGCAAATTTAATTTTAGACAAGGTGCGCCTTAGGCGCACAGTCGTAGCAGGAAGTTACGACGAAAAATATAACGCAGTATAAAATAAAATTTGCAGCTTGCAGACAAATGATGAAATTTTAAACATACTCTAAAGTATAAAACAAATGTGGCGGTATTAATTAAATCACTTCTAAATTATGATGCAAAGAAAAGAACAATATTTAAACTAAAAAAATATTTAACATTTTATTATACAAAATCTATCAATTTAGTAGAATATAATCATTATTTTTTGCTTTTAGTTGGTGAAGAATGACGTGATATTAAATTTTCAATAGGATAAATGTTTAGACTTTTGGCGACTTTAATTGATCTTCGCGTCTCACCAGATCGGCTATACTTGTCTTGGAGAGTATTTGCAAACTAGCATCTCTGACTTCCAACATCACATCCCGAAATCCACAGATATCTTCATGGGTGCACTCTTCGCATCTCTCATAAAAATTGAGGCTCACACAGGGTACCAAAGCGATGGGCCCACCAGTAGATCTGATGATTTGGCTAAGGAAGATTTCATCAGGGTTTTTAGAAATATAGTATCCTCCTCTTGCACCCATTTTGCTATTGACTACACCTATTTTACGCAAATCCAACAAAATGGCTTCCAAAAATTTTTTAGGTATGTGTTCTTTTTCTGCTATATCGGAGATGCGGATGGGTGTCTTACTCTCGAAAGTAGGATAGAGCACAATCAGTGCTTTGATGGCGTATCTTGTTTTTTTAGGCAGCATGGATTCAAGCTTCTATTGTGGCAAATATAGACATTATTGGTCATTGGTGGTTTGTCCAGACAAAAGATGTGTAATTTCAGTAAATAAAACTTTCAAAATTTGGAGACATTATAAATTCAAATTTTTCAATTGCCGCTGGCTTCAGCCAGTGGACCACGAGCATTGCAACCATTTGGCTTTAGCCAAAACATGGTTCAATTTGGCTAAAGCATGTAACTATTTATCCAAACATTATCCTTTTTCATTATTTGCAAAAATAAAGTACCCTATTTGACTGCTTAAATGAACTGGTGTCTGTAGTTATTAATTTGGAGTCCATTTTTAAAGATTATAAATATGAGCTCACTCCGAAAGCTTAAAAATAAAAAAATACCAAAAGGTCTCTAAAACACAAAGGATTTCAAATAATTGAATATCAAATATTTACATTTTGTTAATCAATGTGATCCTTAGTGTTTTTGTGCCTTCGTGGTAAAAATAATCTTTTCGGATTAGTCGCAAGGGTAAAGAAATTATCACAAACGATTTTATAACTGAACTGTAGCTATATTGTCAGAGCTTGTACTTTCCTACATGGAGAGTATTTTTTTTCGTAGGTATTTATACTAAAAATATAAGCAACTTTTTTGAATCTTTTTCTTGACCGTGTGCCATATCTAAACAAAATCAATCCATTACCATATCTTCTACAACTTTACCAATTTGGTACTAATACTTTTTTTGTTGTCTAGCGATAGCAAAGTGACGATATACATCCCGGATGGAAATTGGCTTATATCGAGCGTAGTCACATCGCGACCATATTCCTGGATGAGTTTGCCGGCAATATCAAATATCTGTACGGCACCATAGTCAAAGTCCGTCGATATATCAGTCCTGTCCACTACGGGATTGGTAGATAGGGATAGACAGTATTGGTGATTTGGCCTCACATCTATATCCATCGGCCCAAGTCGGAAGTTTGGGAAATTGGGTATAGCCCAAGCGCAAAATGTTGGTAATTCTAAATCGTTTTGACGGAGATCACATTGTTCACCTTTTAGGTTTGGCTTATGTATAACATGGTAATATTTATTTGAGCTACTTATATAAATTTTATTATTTGGTGCTAATTGTGCAAAGGAAAAGGAAGAATTATCAGTATTCTTTTCTAATTCTGCAACCTTAATTTTGCTTTTAAGTATATTTTTTGAAGTTAAATCTAATTGCCATACTGCATAATTGTTGAAAGGATAGATATATCTAGAATTTGGAGAACACTCCAATCCCCCCCACAATCCATCAACATAGTCCCACGGAGGTAAGTAAATGGGATTACAAAATCTGCCTGTCCTGCGGTCAAAATCTTTGATGTGTAAACCATCGCACGGGGTATGCCAAATATATTTTGTTCCATCGGGAGTAAATTTTGTTTGGCCTCCACATACATCATTGTAAGGTTTGCCAATGTATTGTGTATGAGTGTGGGTAGCGCCATCCTTTGTAAGTTTTACTACGTTCAATCTATTTGAAAGTCTTCCTGGCACCACAACCCACCAATCTTTACCATTAGCATGTTTTGTGGCGGTAATATTTATCTCAATAGTATCTACCAATATTTTTTTTCTGAACTCAGAAAAGTAATACCTGTCATCTTTTTTTTTGATTGTGGACATATATAAGGTATCAGCAACAAAAACTAATCTTGGGTCATTTGATACTCTCATGTTCCAATGGAATAAAGTATATACACATTCTGTGTCTGGTATAGGGAGCAAAAGAGTTCCATCAGGGCTCTTTAAGCCATGAAATAATTGATAATCAACAATATAATTATTATCAGGAACTAGTTTATTGTCTCCGCCATCTAAAAATCTATCCTGAGCATCCTTTAATTGAATTCCATTGCATAAAAGAATAATTTTTCCATTTTTGTCACAAATGCTATTGCTTGTCATGAAAAAAGTTAAATTACGTTTTACTATACTTAAGGTTGGAGGCTCTGTATTAAAATCGATATTAGTTCCTCCAATTTTGTCTTGAGAATATGTCGATCCAATAGTCCACACATAATCTTCTTTTTGGGCGGTAGCTAATAGTGGAAAAACTAATAGAAAAATATATATCAGTTTGTGGTAACATTTCATTATACAATTATTTTAAAAATGGAGTGTAAAAAATAATGGCTAATTTCTCATAAAATCATTTGACTTATCTTTTACACTCCATTATC
>JBATLS010000567.1:0-1983 GCA_049289435.1 Saprospiraceae bacterium
ACTATAATCTTCGCGACCAGATCGATGCTGAAGCTGCCACTTTACTGGGAGCAGATGTTGCGGCTTCGGGCAACAGACCTGCAGATCCCAATATCCTAAAAGTTTTGGACTCCTTGCCAGGTGAAAAAGCTTCTGAAAAAGAATTACTATCCATGTCCTACATTCCAAAAACGGATGGCACTCAGTTCGTCAGAATCAAAGCATTGGAGGGTAATTTTCCATTTTACGGCAAAATAAAAACTGAACCTACGGAAGCGGCCAAATCATTCAGATCCGGCCCATCAGCTTTGGTAGATGAAAGTCTGATGTTGGAGCATAACCTAAGTCCTGGTGATTCTATCAAATTGGGCAATCTTATGTTTGAGATCAAGGGGAAATTGGCTGGAGCTATTGGAAGTGTAGGCATCGCTTCATCGGTAGCCCCGGCGATCTATATCAATATGTCAGCTTTGGATAGTACGGGACTCATCCAGCCGGGCAGTCTGGTCAATTATGCCTATTATTACAAAGTGCCCAAAGGATATAAAGTAGATGAATGGAAGGCGGAGCGAAGGTCCTTAGTTAGATCCGACCAACTAAGGGTAGAAACAGTAAAAGATCGCAAAGAAAATCTAAATCAGGCTTTTGGTTTTTTAAATTATTTTCTCAATCTGGTGGCCATCGTAGCCTTATTGTTGGGATGTATCGGTATTGCTTCGAGTGTGATGATTTATGTCAAATCCAAGACAAATGCTATAGCACTCTTGCGATGTCTTGGCATGAAGCCCGCAGATGCATTTTTTGTATATTTTATACAGATATTTTTGTTGGGCTTGATCGGGGTGGTCGGAGGAGTTTTGCTTGGGATGTTGATTCAGGGTTTGCTTCCATTATTGCTGAAAGACTTCCTTCCAGTCACCGTGGACTTGTCGGTATCGTGGCGTGCTGTCACAGAAGGGTTTTTGATAGGATTACTGGTCATGACACTTTTTGCGATGATCCCATTGATCAATATCAGAAACATTAGTCCCCTTCGTACCTTAAGATCATCTGTAGAGTCAGAAACATCTCCTAGGGATCTTTTAAAATGGGGAATTTACTTGTCCATTTTTGTGGTGTTGATTTTATTTCTTTGGTCTCTTACCGGTTCATTTTTAACGGCTTTGATTTTTGTAGGAGGGATCATAGTTTCGTATCTTTTGTTATCAGGATTTGCAGCCGTAGTCATCAAAGTGCTTAGGAAGTCGATACCCGGCAATGCAGGTTTTGTACTAAAGCAAGGCATGTCCAATCTATTCAGACCTGACAATCAGACATCTACCATCATAGTTACGATAGGTATGGGTACTGCTGTACTCACCACCTTATTGATATTGCAGAGTCTGTTGCTCAATAATGTCGCTCTCATGGATGCGGGTAAGCAACCGAATATGATACTTTACGGTATTGAAAGCCATCAAATGGGAGACTTAAAAACATTAACCGAAAAAATGGATCTGCCTGTCCTCCAGGAAGTACCTATTGTCACCATGAAAATTGATGGATGGAAAGGAAAATCTAAAACCAAATGGATGGCCGATAGCTCCCGAACCGCAGAAAGGTGGGCCGTCAATCGGGAAGCTCGTGTGACCTATCGGGATACGGTATCAGAAGATGAAGTGTTGGTCAGCGGTGCCCTCAAGTCTTACAAAAATCCTGGAGATAGCATCTTTGTATCATTAGGAACCACTTTTGCTGAAGCTATGGATGTACAGATTGGTGATGAAATAGAGTTTAATATCCAAGGTACGCGAATGGTGACCTATGTAGGCAGTCTAAGGGAGATAGAATTCAGGAATTTATCGACCAGGTTTTTTATTGTATTTCCGACTGGAGTACTCGAAGATGCGCCACAGTTTCAGGTTTTGGTCACCAAGACACCCAATAATAATGTGATGACAAAATACAGAGGGGCAGTCGTAAAAAATTTCCCCAATGTATCGATCATAGATTTGACAACTATAC
>JBATLS010000568.1:0-4684 GCA_049289435.1 Saprospiraceae bacterium
TACAACGGAAATCCAGTTTTGTTCGCCGAACATAGATTGAAGTTTTGAAGCATATTGTGGTACTTTTTCCATAATGACTTTAGGATCGAGCATAGCCACTTCTTTTGCTGCTGATTCAGGATTCCAATCCCACTTTGTACCCAACGTCATGATCTTTCCGACTCTGTCGGGATGATGCATCGCTAACTTTGTCGCTGCGTATCCACCCATCGAGTAGCCAAAAAAATCACTGGCATCTATCTCGTGGGCATCCATATATCTGATGATGTCATCTACAAAAACATCAATGCTGAAGATACCATCGCAACGTTCTGCACTATGTCCACTAAAAGACAATACCTGAGCATCAAAATCTGCATCCAATTTTTGCTGAAGTGGCTGCATTTGTGCTAATGTGTTTAATGCGCCGTGGAGGAGGATTAGGGGTTTCATATTTATATTTTCAAATCATAAGAATGGCCACATAGAATTCGCATGTAAAAATAATTATCACGGATAGTGCCTGCCTTGGCGGCAGACAGGTGTTTACTGCTCATGCTCATTTCATCTGGTTTTAATTTATTAGCAGGTGGACACTTGCAAAAAGTTCCAAAAGGATAAGTGATTGACCAAATGAAAATAAACAGTGTTAATTATAAACGAGATCGCTGACTCATAGCAAGAGTTGCTTGACGACAATCTTTTAAAAAAATAACTTTGAGAGTTGAAGCAATTGAAATGTCAGATCAATGTATGATCGCCCCATACTTCTCTACAAACTCCTTCATGTCTTTGACCATGTCTTTAGATCCCATGACGATAGAGTCCGTCTGATGTAGGGAGTGGATCTCTCTTTCTACTATTCGCTCCAGTTTGCAGGTCAAGGCTGTGCCACCTGCTTGCTCTATCAGGTATGCCATAGGATAGCATTCGTATAGTAAGCGCAATTTTCCTTTGGGGTATTTGCGGGTATTGGGATATAAAAATATACCTCCCTGAAACATGATGCGATGGATATCTGAGACCATACTACCTATATATCTCAGTCGGTAATTCAGATCTGAGCAATGATCAATATATCTTCTCATCTCAAGGTCAAATTTCAGATAATATCCTTGATTGACTGAATAATAGTTGCCTGATACCGGCATCTGTATATTTTTGTGAGATAAGCAAAATTCTCCGATGGTGGTATCGAGCGTAAATCCATTGACACCATTACCAGTCGAATATACTAACAGCGTAGATGTACCATACAATACATATCCTGCTGCCACCATTTCAGTACCCTTCTGCAAAAAATCTGAAAGTTCACATGGCCCATCTGCAGGACTCTTCCTTTTATAGATACCGAAGATAGTACCTACCGATACGTTGACATCTATATTGGATGATCCATCGAGTGGATCCATGACGACTATATATTGAGCCTGCTTATTCTGATTGCTTTTGATGGGAATAAACTCCTGGTTTTCTTCGGAGGCGATACCACATACTTCGCCACCATATGACAATGTCTCTATAAAGGTATCGTTGGCAAAGATATCGAGTTTTTGTACGTCATCACCTGTAGAGTTAGTACTGCCTGCTACCCCGAGGATATTGCCCAATCCGGCTTTATTGACCTCCCGGTTGACCACTTTGGCAGCCATGCCTATATCTCTGAGCAATCGACTGAAACTACCTGAAGAATTAGGGTTTTCTTTTTCCGTCCTGATGATAAACTCGTCTAAAGTTATGATTTTATTCATTTTGTAAAATTTGATTTGGTAAGGTGACGTAAATATAAAAAATAAGTCTCAATTAATAAATATTCAAAGATGTTATTGCTGACTGATGATCCAATTTCTAATTTATATACGAATATCTCATTCCAGCTATTTCCCATAAACCGATTTTTAAAACCATTAAATGACAACTTTACAATTTATTATTCGTATAAATAGATTTATTTATGAATATTTATTATTTTCACCTTTCGATTTTTTCATATCAAAACCAACTTATACATGAGAAACTTTTTAATAGTGCTACTATCTATATTGTGGCTCATATTGGGTTGGCTGTATTGCAAGGTTTACAACAGATGTTGTACCGACAATAAAGAAGTTTCGGTGATGCCGATTTCAGTAGAGAGATCAGGCCCGATACTTTTTAATTGGGGCAACGCAACACCTATCCTTGGAGATGGCTGGTCCGCAATGAGAGATTCCTTGGCCTTATTGGCTTCAGACACCACATCACTAGAGATCAATGGCTGGTATTGCCTGGATGCAGCCCCTGACGAAAACGAAAACACAGGTATTGCCCGAGCTGCCGAAGTTCGCAAACTTTTTGCTGACATTCCCGATGACCGCATGATCCTTGTATCAAGGGGAGTTCAGTGTGACAGTAGCTTCCGTTCCTCCAAATTTGAATCTGTATCTTTTGCCAAACGCATCAAAACAGAAAACATCAAAGAAATAGACGAAACGACGATGATTTACTTCCCATTCAATTCGACCAGAAAACTGAACAATACTGAAGTAGAAAAATACCTCGACGATGTAGCTGAACGTGTCAAAAAATCAAACGAAAAAGTTCAATTGATCGGTCATACTGATGCCATAGGCTCAGAAGAATCCAATATTGTCTTGGGTCAACAAAGATGCGACATAGTGAAGCAATATCTGATAAAACAAGGAGTTGCAGAATCACAAATCATAGCTACAACCAAAGGTGAGTCCAACCCCATCGCAGGCAATGACACCGAGGCTGACAGAGCTAAAAATCGCAGAACCGAATTACAAATCATTAAATAACCAACTTTACCAAAAATAATATATCATGATAAACTTATTTGACTTTTGCTCTATACACTGGATATTTCCTTGGCTTCTTCCGGCTCTACTCGGATTGGGATTGGGTTGGCTGCTTTGGGGAAAATACAAATCTGAAGTTGCCAGGCTCGAAAATGACATCTTAGGCCTTAATAATACCATCGCAGGGCTTGAAGCAGATCTGGACGCTTGTCGCAAAACAAGGATAGAAGCTGAAGGTAACTTATCCATACTAAAGGGAAGATTGCGTGAAATAGAGCTCTCCACTGCGGGTGGAGCAGTCAAGCTCACAAATATGTCAGCGGCGGCGGCAGGAGCAACAGCATTGGCGTCCTCATCCACGAGCAAGTCAGCTGAAGGACAAGACAGGTGGTTTGCGGCCATAGGTACTGACAAACTCCAAATCATAGAAGGCATAGGTCCTAAAATGGAAGAGGTATTGAATGAAAATGGAATCAGAGATTTTGCCTCGCTTTCTGCCAAATCCAAAGATGAACTGAGAGATATACTCAATAAATATGGAGACAAATACAGAATTATAGACCCAAATACCTGGCCACAACAGGCATCTATGGCCAATGCAAGGAGTTGGAAAGACCTCATAGCACTTCAAAAGACATTGGATACAGGGCGTAGTGATACCGCACAGATTGGTCTGACTGATTCAAAACTTGAGAAATGGCTGATCAAAGCTCGGATCATCAGGCAGTGGGCACCAGACGACCTCAAAGCAGTAGAAGGCATCGGACCAAAAATAGAGAAATTATTGCATGCTCAGAATATCAAAACCTGGCGAGGGTTGTCTGAAACTTCTGTAGAAAAAATACAAGAGATACTGACGGCTGCCGGCTCGAGATTTTCATTGGCTGATCCAGGTACATGGCCCAGGCAGGCAGGTATG
Organism: Saprospiraceae bacterium; assembly: GCA_049289435.1. Lineage (GTDB taxonomy): Bacteria > Bacteroidota > Bacteroidia > Chitinophagales > Saprospiraceae > OLB9. The sequence continues at coordinate 3,700 of JBATLS010000568.1, forward strand.
GCGGCAGATGGCTTGTGGGACGACTTGCAAACTTATCAGGACTTCCTGAATGCGGGTAAAGAAAAGTAGATTTTTAATAAATTGTGTTATACAAAAGAGGCTTTCATACGAAGGCCTCTTTTATTATTTTGACTAAGGGTATGTTTAAATTCACTTCTTCTCCAAAACTAAGATGTCCTGAAATGCTAAAGGATGGCTCTGATCCCGACCGCTCCAACTTCCATCCAACTTAGCTACGATGGATAAACCACATTGTTGCAACACCGATTTCAGATATTGCAGTTCGAATGCTACATTGGCAGATCTTACTTTGTCATCCATCAGCCGGTAATTTCCCTTATCAAAATCAAATCTGAAGGATGACTTTTTGTGGCTCATCAGCCGCTCACTTTCTTCATCCAAAATAAAAAATGTAGCTACAAATCGCCCTCCAGGCTTCAATACCCTGGCAACTTCATGCAGGTAGTTTTCCACCTCAATATCGATCATATGAGTGAACACAGAGATGGCACATCCAAAATCAAATGTCTCATCTTCATATTCGAATCCATATTGGCTGGCATCAATACCTGTCGAATTGTAAAGATCATTGTATAAAGGCACATATCTGAACTTAAAATTTGGATTTTTTTTAGTGATATTAGCTTCACACCATTGGACACCTTTCTCTATGGCTTCAAAACCCTCGTATCTCCCTTTTAGAAACCCGGTCAACCCGACTGCTATTCTACCTATACCGCTACCTACATCGAGAAAAGTGTTTTTTTCAGACAGTCCGTAGTCTTTGAAAAAGTCTTTCCACAACCGTCCCTGATCCAGGAAATCACCTCCTCCCGTATAAATCAAACCCTTGGGTGGAATCAGACTGCTCCGATTTGATATGATATCACCTGGTAAATACCAAAGTTTGCGTACTTTAAATCTCCACTCAGGAGACAACCAATAATACAACTTTCGCAACATAATTTTCTGATCTGTAATCGAC
>JBATLS010000569.1:0-3146 GCA_049289435.1 Saprospiraceae bacterium
GATGATACCAAGGGTAATGTATATCGGCTTTGTGCCAAAGCAAAAAATCCTGTCCGGAGAGATATATTGGAAGCTCTGGGTATGGCAGATGCGGGCATCACTACAGGAGCTGTGTGTGTGTATCACAATTTGATTCCTTACGCTATGGAAGCACTCAAAGGTAGCAAGATTCCGATAGCAGCGGTATCCACTGGATTTCCGGCTGGGCAGATTTCTCTTGCCGAAAAACTGAAAGAGATAGAGCTCTCTGTAGCAGCAGGTGCTCAAGAAATAGATATTGTCATCAGCAGGGCACTTGTCCTTCAGTCTGACTGGAAATCATTGTATGAAGAGATTGCTGCTTGTCGCAAAGCTTGTGGAGCAGCACATATGAAGACCATCCTGGCTACTGGTGAAATACCTACTTTTACTAAGGTAGCGAAAGCAAGCATGGTGGCCATGATGGCTGGGTCTGATTTTATCAAGACTAGTACTGGTAAGGAGGGGGTAAATGCCACCTTGCCAGTGACTTTGGTCATGGTGCGTCAGATCAGATCGTATCTGGAGATGACCGGATATAAAGTGGGGTACAAACCAGCTGGTGGTATATCCAAAGCCAAAGATGCACTCAATTACCTGATGCTGATGAAAGAAGAATTGGGCAATGACTGGTTGCAACCAGATTTATTTAGATTTGGTGCCAGCAGTCTTTTGGGTGACATAGAGCGTCAGTTGGAGCATTATGTGACAGGAAGATATTCAGCAAGTTACAGACATCCCATGGCTTAACACATTAATGAGCAAAGTATGTTGCAAGCAGATAATCAATACATCCATTGGCTTAGCCAGTTAAAAGACAATATTAAGAAAAGCCAGCTTAAAGCTGCAGTGGCTGTTAATACTGAACTGATTAGTATGTATTGGTATTTGGGCAAAGAAATTTCCGAGAAACAAGAGAATGCTGTTTGGGGCAGTGGATTTATTGATCAATTGAGCAAGGATCTTAAAGTTGAGTTCCCCGAAGTATCTGGCTTTTCTCCAAAAAATTTACGCTATTGTAGGTCGTTTTACATGTTTTGGCAACAGGCTGTTGCCAAATTGCAATTGAATGAAAATCAAATACACATATTCAAAATACCGTGGGGACACAATATACAAATATTGCAAAAAGTAAAGAACGAACAAGATGCAATATTTTATATCGAACAAACTTTAGAAAATAATTGGAGTCGAGCAGTTTTGGAATATCAGATTGAAACCAAACTGCACCAACGCCAGGGAAAAATGGTTTCTAATTTTAAAAATACATTGCCTGATGTTCATGGTGATCTGGCCCAACAACTTTTTAAGGATCCTTATCATTTTGAGTTCTTGTCGTTGTCAAATACTGCAAAAGAAGCCGATTTAGAACAAAAGTTGATCGAAAATATTACCCAGTTTTTATTAGAATTAGGTAAAGGCTTTGCATATATGGGGAGGCAATTTAAGATAAAAGCAGGCGAAAAAGAATATAGAACAGATTTGCTATTTTATCATACCAAAATACATTGTTATATCATCATCGAATTGAAAATGGCAGACTTCAAACCGGAATATGCAGGTAAAATGAACTTTTATTTGAATGTAATTGATGAAGCAATAAAATCACCAGATGACTTGCCTACTTTAGGCATTATTTTGTGTAAATCTAAAGATGATATAGAAGTTGAATTTTCCATTTATAATATAAATAAACCTATTGGAGTAAGCAAATTTTTATATACTGACGAGTTGCCTATTGACCTTAAAAATAGTTTGCCTTCTAAGTCCGAATGGAAGCGAATGTTAAAAAATAATTAAAAGATTCGATATTAATAAAGTATAATGAATATTAAAGAAATATATCAAACCATGGAATATGGCCCAGCTCCGGAGAGCAACAAAGAGAGCATAGATTTTATAGAGAGTCATCAAGGTAAATTCCAGTTATTTATCGATGGGAAATGGGAAAAGCCAGCATCAGGAGTTTATTTTGATAGTATCAATCCGTCCACTACTGAAAAACTGGCCCAGATTGCTGAAGCTGATGAGAAAGATGTAGATCTGGCAGTGAAAGCCGCCAAAAAAGGACTCAAATCCTGGGTAGATTTGGGAGGTCACGGTAGAGCCAGGTATTTGTATGCAATTGCAAGGCAAATCCAAAAGCACTCCAGGTTGTTTGCTGTTCTTGAATCTATGGACAATGGAAAACCGATACGTGAGACTCGTGATATTGACATACCATTGGTGGCCAGACATTTTTATCATCACGCAGGTTGGGCACAGTTGATGGATAGTGAGCTCAAAGATTACAAAGAACTCGGCGTCATAGGTCAAATCATCCCCTGGAATTTTCCGATGCTCATGTTATCCTGGAAAATTGCTCCTGCACTCGCCATGGGTAATACTGTGGTACTAAAGCCCGCTGAATTTACATCCCTGACGGCACTGCTTTTTGCAGATATATGCAAGCAGGTGGGGTTGCCAGACGGGGTGGTCAATATCATCACGGGACATGGGACGACAGGTGCGGCACTGGTCAACCATCCGGATGTAGCCAAGATTGCTTTTACAGGATCTACAGAGGTAGGGAAGATCATCAGGAGAGCTACAGCAGGCACAGGCAAGAAGATTTCACTGGAATTAGGAGGAAAATCACCCTTCATAGTTTTCGAAGATGCTGACCTCGACAGTGTAGTAGAAGGGATAGTGGATGCCATCTGGTTTAATCAGGGTCAGGTATGTTGTGCAGGGTCAAGATTGCTGGTGCAGGAGAGTGTTGCGGAAAAGCTGTATAGCAAGATCAGAGCACGCATGGAAAGCCTTAGAGTGGGCAATTCTTTAGATAAGTGCGTGGATATCGGAGCCATAGTAGCACCAGTCCAGCTAAAAACCATCGAAGACTTGGTCCAGCAGGGCGTCACTGAAGGTAATATATGTTGGCAGCCATCGTGGGCATGCCCGACAGAAGGATACTTTTATCCACCTACATTATTTACCAATGTGTCACCTTCATCGACCATCGCACAGGAAGAAATTTTCGGACCTGTATTGGTGGCGATGAGTTTTCGATCGCATCAGGAAGCAGTCAAATTGGCCAATAATACAAGGTATGGTTTGGCATCCAGTATATGGACCGAAAATATAAA
>JBATLS010000570.1:0-10751 GCA_049289435.1 Saprospiraceae bacterium
GATATGGTGTTGTGAGGAAAAAAGCGACTGCGTTGTGACCATACCACCACTGAATCAATGCATCCTGAACCCCTGCAAATACATACACTCCATGCCCTAAACTGACAGGAATCTGTATATTGTTGAACACGTGCAATACCGTGACAGTGATCCACGTAGCTATATAAAACCAAATGGCTACATAGAGGTGCTGCTCCCTTCTTTTTAATATGGTACCAAACATATTGATGCCAAAAACGATCCAAACCACTGCTATGGCGATGTCAATAGGCCAAATTAATTCTGCATATTCGTGACTACTTGTAAGACCTAATGGCAGGGTGATCGCCGCTGCAAGAATGATGAGCTGCCATCCCCAAAAATGTATATTAGAGAGTACGTCGCTAAACATCCTTGTCTTGAGCAATCGCTGCAAAGAGTAGTACACACCTGTGAAAATCCCATTTCCTACAAATGCAAAAATGACCGCATTGGTATGTAATGGTCTGATCCTTCCGTAGGTGACCTCTGCAAGACCAAAATTCATCGAAGGATATACCAGCTGAAGTGCCGCTGTTATCCCCACCAACATGCCTATCACTCCGAATATTATCGAGGCGTAGGCAAAATTGCGTACGATCTTATTGTCATAACTAAATGTTTCTAAATTAGCCATAAGTCAGTTGTATTAATTTTTTTTTAATGAATTGCTTGTATCAGTCTTTTCGATCATGTCATCCTCCAATAATATTCGTACACCAGGAGTGTAGGAGTCATCGTACTGTCCATCTCTTACAGCCCAGAAAAAAGCGAGTAAAAATCCTAAAGCTACTGTGAGACTGATGATGATTAAGTATAGAATAACGTGCATTTAAACTGTATTGTGTCGAAATTGGGTGCAAAATAGTGAGTGTTGCAAAACTAATAGATGATCAATATCATCTTTAATAATGATAAAAAACATTTTTATTTAAACATATCAAAACAAGTATATTATACATAAATAATAATGCAATGTGTATCAAAATTATGATTATGCATACCTATTGTATCAGCAAATATATGATCATTTTTTAAAAAAAAATAGTTTCGGTCTAAACATATTGGATATCAAAGCCATTAAGAGTATGTTTAAAATTCCATCATTTGCCTACAAACGGCAAATTTTATTTTAAACGTCGTTATATTTTTCGCCGTAACTTCTGGCTCGCATGACCACTAAATTTGGTTGGCGGGCAGGCTATTATTGGTATTCGCTGCGAGCCGGACAGAATGATGCGAAGCAAAATCGTGATACGAAATCACGATTTAATGAAGGAACCCGTCAAGCATTTGATTGGATGGGCGGTTTTCGCAGTTTCTTCGTTATGGAGTAAAACGTTTTACTCGATTCTCGTCACTTGATGAGAACACTCAGTCATCTGGTCTAAAATAAAATTTGCTCGCTTTCGCTCAAACATCAAAATTTAAACATACTCTAAGATACACATATCAATATACTGAAATCATTTAATAACAATGATTGTTAATCTATTCAATGCTTCAATTACTCTTATTCCTATTGTATGACAGTACCATTAAATTATAAAATAATGGGGCAAGGGCATCCTGTCATCATCCTCCACGGGCTCTTTGGTATGATGGATAACTGGATGAATATGGCAAAAAGACTGGAGTCTGCTGGATGGATGCCCATCCTAATCGACCAGCGGGATCATGGCAGATCTCCTCACACAGATGATTTCAGTTACCCATTGTTGGCCGCTGATCTGTATCAGTTTATGGAAGATAACTGGATTCACGATGCCGTTTTGATAGGTCATAGTATGGGAGGAAAGACTGGATTGCAGTTGGTATCCGAGCACGAATCTTTCATTTCCAAACTTATAGTGATCGATATGGGTATCAAGCCATATCAACATGGTCATCAGGAGGTATTTGATGCTTTTTTTGCGGTGGATCTGGATCATATCTCTTCCAGAAGTGAGGTAGAAGATATCATGATGCAGCAACTCAACGACCTTGGCACTGTCCAATTTCTGATGAAAAACCTGACCAGACTCCAGAGTGGTGGTTATGCGTGGAAGGCCAACATCTCTCTCCTGTATGAGAAATATGAAAATATACTAAAAAAGATTGATTTCATGTATCCATCGGACACGGAGACCTTATTTATCAAAGGAGCAAACTCACCATATATATTATCGTCTGATTTCGACAATATTCAGCAAGTGCTCCCAAACGCCAGGCTTTCCACTATACAAAATGCGGGTCATTGGATTCATGTGGACCAACCAGATGAACTTTTTAGCCAAATAATTGATTTTATAAAGTAATTCCTTCCTTGATACTTACTATGATAATATTGCGTTTAGAATAAAAGATCATCAACATGACAAAAAATATTAAAGTATTTATATTGATAGCAGCCATGTGTTCAGGCATCGCAGCCGTCTCTGTCAATAATGACAAATTGTTTGAGATTAGCAAAAATCTGGAAATCTTCATCACTGTGTACAAAGAATTGAATACCAATTTTGCAGATGAACTGGATCCTGGCACATTGATGAGAACCGCCATCGAAGCTATGACCAATTCGTTGGACCCATATACCAATTTTGTATCCGAATCACAAATAGAGAGCTACTGGATCAATGACGATGAAAAATATCAAGGTATAGGTGCAAAAGTAGCTTTATTGGATGGCCAACTTACCATACTCGAGCCCTATGAAGGTGGTCCGGCATTTGTGTCCGGCATCAAAGCCGGGGATCAGATCCTGGGAGTCAATGGAGTCAATATAGAGGGTAAAAAAATGGACGAAGTCAATGCCATACTTCGAGGTATCCCGGGCACAGATATCGAACTTAGAGTCAAATCATATGGAAAATCAACTTCTGATATAAAAAAATTGACCAGAGGTGAAGTCAATATACCGAATGTACCTTACTCTGGATTTGTCTCTGATGATGTGGGATATATTTCTTTGACTGAATTTACCCAAAATGCGGGGGCCAATATATCCAAAGCACTTCAAGACCTTAAATCTAAAAATCCAAATATGGCCGGAGTCATATTGGACTTAAGACACAACGGTGGAGGACTCCTGCATGAAGCTGTCAATATATGTAATATCTTCATCCCACAAGGTGAAGTAGTCGTCACTACCAAAGGAAAAATAAAAGAAAGAGATCAGGTTTTCAAAACGATGTCCCCACCCGTAGATCTAGATATTCCTTTAGCTGTATTGATCGACAAAAGATCAGCATCGGCCTCTGAAATAGTATCAGGGGTCATACAGGATTTAGATAGGGGGATATTGATAGGCCAAAGATCTTTTGGCAAAGGGCTGGTACAAAATACTAAAGAACTCCCATACAATGCTCGCTTGAAATTAACTACTTCTAAGTACTACATCCCGAGTGGCAGATGTATCCAGGGAGTAGAATATGAAAAAGGCGAACCCAAAGATATCCCTGATAGCCAAAGATCGAAGTTTAAGACCAAAAATGGTCGCCTGGTATTAGATGGTGGGGGGGTCACTCCAGATTTAAAATTGACAGGTAAAACCATGTATCCAGTCACACAGGCACTCTTAGACCAACATCTTATATTTGATTATGTCAATACTTTTTGCATAGGCAAAGACAGCATACCTCCAGTGGGTATTTTTGATTTTAATAATTATAATGATTTTGGCGATTTTGTCAAGAATAAAGGATTCAAGTACGAAAGTGAAACTGAAAAATATCTCCAAAAAGCAAAAGAGTCGGTAGAAAAATCACCATCCAAAGATTTGGGAGAAGATATAGCAAAATTGCAAAACAAAATATCATCGTCCAAGTCCAAAGAGATGGAAGAGGCTAAATCACAGATCATAGATGAAATAGAAAAAGAGATCATTACGAGATATTACTATCAAAGTGGTAAAGTGAAACAAACTTTGGACGATGATCCTGAGGTCAAAGAAGCGATTGCCATCCTTAAAAATAGCAATAAGTATAAGTCCCTCCTTTCCGGAAAATAAAGTATTCAGATGGCATTGATCCTTCAGCTCGAATCATCTACGGATATATGCTCGGTGGCAATATCACGTGACGGGCGGACACTACATACCATATCATCCGATCAACCAAATAGCCACTCTGCTCAGATGACTATTTTGATTCAGCAATGTTTGGTAGGAGCTGGGATATCCATTGGGGAGTTGGATGCGGTATCAGTGAGCGATGGACCAGGATCATATACTTCCCTTAGAGTGGGGATATCCACTGCCAAAGGCATTTGTTATGCTATCCAATGTCCACTCATAGCTATAGATAGCCTAAGTATATTAACGGCAGGATTGATCCAAAGCAAGATGATACATCGAGATGATTTGGTTATACCCATGATCGATGCCAGACGAATGGAAGTCTATAGTTGTATATTTGACGCATTTGGACGACGGTTGTCAGATATAGCTGCAATGGTTCTGGATGATCATTCCTTCGTTGATCTGTTTTTGGTCGAAAAAAACATACATCTTTGTGGAAGTGGTGCTGAAAAATATTACAAATCATATAAGAACCATCTAATGCAATTGCATTTTAATACTACATCGGCAGCATTTATGACCACATTATCTCATTCAGCTTATGAGATGAAAGAATTTAGGAATGTTGCCTATTACTCACCCAACTATTTTAAAGCACCCAACATCACAAAATCTTTAAAGAATCTTTTTGACAATTGAACTTTTTATACTATAATTCAGTTGATTATACATATTATAAAGTTTCAATTAAAAAAAAGTAAAAAATTATTGTTAGTAAATATACTGTTTGGTATGGTTATTGAAATATCCTACCTGAATTCCGTGAACTAACAAATCATTTCGCATGAGAAATAAGAAGAACGAAACCGTTACGTTAAAAAAGGGGGGTAAGGAAGTACAGTTAGATTATGCTGACCTGAGAAAAGCAGTATTGGTCTTAAGAGCCGTAAATCACAAACTTCGCCAAAGAATCATCGATCTTTTAGAAGATGGTGAAACCATGACAGTCACTGATATATATATCAAACTGAGACTGGAACAGTCAGTAGCATCGCAACATTTAGCTATCCTTAGGAGGGCGGGTGTAGTAGCGACGGATCGACAAGGTAAATTCATATACTACTCTCTGGATAAGGAGAGATTAGGTCAGATATCTTCATTGGTGGAGGATCTAACTAGTTGAAAACTTACTTTCAGTCATCCTACATTAAAGAATGAACATCAACAATTTATGTAACAAATATTTACCAACCACACCGCTTTATTTTACTTTTATTGACTTTTTAGGATTTTTTTAAGACAAATTACATTTTTTTTTAATGTTTTCTTTGTCATATTAAAATATCTTGTCATATTTGTGCCAAGGTCTTAAAAATAAAAATAAGGAAAACACATGAGAGGTACAAAGGTTACTTTCGACAATGAGAAGTTACATTATTCGTCGGAGTTGATGAGAGCACTAGCTCACCCGTTGAGATTAAAAATTTTAGAATTCATTGATACAAACAAATCTATCAATGTAAATAAGATTTACAGCAGTCTTGACTTAGAACAAAGTATTACCTCCCAACATCTAAAAATACTTAGAATGGCGGGAGTGGTATCGGTGGAGATTACCGGAAAGTATCACGTTTATCATATCAATTATGATGTGGTAAACAGAGCAAGTTTCGCTGTAAGTCGATTTGTTGGCAAAGCATAAACAAAGCAAGTTTTATTTAAATACAAACAGCAGTCAATAATTAATGAATTATCGACTGCTATTTGTATTTCCTTTGTTTCTTCATTGTGCCAGCCATTGACTACAAAAGATCACTCTACATGCCCCTGAAGGTTACTCCAAATTTTTATTACCTCAGAAGTATCAGTTTTTCAGTATATATCTTATCTCCGTTGATGATCTCGACTATATACAATCCACTTTGGAACTGATTTGGTATCATGATGCTGACATTATTGACATTGTTGGAAATAATGTCGGGCTTATCCATGACGATATTTCTGCCATCTGCACTAAATATTCTCACTTTTATATCTGGACTTATACCATCAACTGCTGATATATTGAACATTCCATTGGCTGGATTTGGATATACTATCAAAGGTCTCAGTTGATTTATATGTATAGAAATGGTTTCTGTATCTACGCAATCATTGCAGTCTGTCACTGTCACCCTATAGAATGTAGAGACACTTGGCGTGACAACCATGGTTGCTGTAGTAGCACCTGTGGACCATAAATATTTGACTTTATTTGCATTAGGATCAGTAGTAGAGCAAACAGTTGCCCCTGATATTGTTGGGGTCAATGTAGCGGACTCACCCAAATTGATCATTCTATCTGGTCCAAGATCTGCCATCAGATTAGATACAAATACATCGTATTCCGCTACGTTAGTACAGCCACAACAGTCCGTGACGGTAACTTTATACTTTGAATCCACAGAAGGCTTAACAGTGATAGAAGTGCCAGTTGATCCATTTGACCAAGCATAGGAAGATATTTCATTGGCTGTACCCTGACAACATCCACCTAGTACTTTGATTTCGTCTATATCCCATACTGACTCTAAGCCTCCGTTATTGATCGTACAATAAGGGATCAGCTCAAACAAATATTTGGCAGTTGTTAAAGTTTTAAAATTAGGATTATTGCTAAAATCATAACTTTCCTGCTTCCATGTCCTATTGGTGTTTATTTGATCCTTATAGTAAATATATTGACCATCTTTGCTGACCCTGATCAGATACTTTGTTGCATAATTATTCAATCCTGTACCGCCATCCACCCAGGTATAGTTTTGAGGAGCTTGCTCAAAAAACTGCAATCCTGTGATTTGGCCTGATTGTGCCGGATTGAGTACTACCTCAAATCTCAAGGCTTTACTATAATCAGCTTTTGCCGGGCTACAACTTTGTTGCGAACTAATACACAACGCTATACTACCATTTGGACCTATCGTACATGAGTGTTTATTTCCTGGCAATCTATGGACAGTAGAAGCTGTCACTCCAGTGCAATTCGCTTTATTAGTTACCGGAACAAACTCATCATACGTCAGATGAGTACCCAGATTCATCACAGCTTTGCATGAATCCAGATTCCAGTATGCGAGTACTTGTGGAGCAATGATGCTACACACTCCAGGACAATCGTTGGATGTCATGCCCGTTGCTACAATAAATGCGGAGTCACCTTTGCAGATTGTATGTAGTCCATTGACATTCAAAATGGGCCTTGACTTCAATTTGACCATTTTGGATGAAGTCGCAGTACATCCTTGCTCATTAGTGACCGTCACAGTATAAGTTGCAGTTGATGTTGGAGTAAAGGAAATACTAGCTGTCGTGGCTCCATTGCTCCATAGATATGTTCCTCCACCTGTAGCGGTAAGAGTTGCACCCACACTTTCGCAAACCCCATCCACACCAGATATATTTACTATTGGAAGATCAATTGGCTCTACTGTTTTACTGGTACTTGCTCTACATCCTTTTGCATCGATCACGGTCACAGTATATGTCGTACTAGTATTGGGACTCACATTGATTGCACTCGACGTAGCTCCCGTATTCCATAGATACTGAGTTCCTCCCGTTGCGGTCAATGTTGTACTACTTCCTATACACACTGTGCTTGCACCATTTATAGTGGCGATGGGCATAGGATATACATTGACAGTAGCAACTTTTGTAGCACTGCAACCTTTTGAGTCAACTACAGTAACAGTGTAAGAAGTTGTCACCAAAGGATTTATAGTAATAGAAGCGGTTGCTGAACCAGTACTCCAAGCATACGACCCTCCTCCAAATGCCTGTAATGTTGTATTTTCTCCATGGCAAATACTCTCATTACCAACGATGGTTATCACTGGCAATGGATTGACGGTGACGGTGACCCTTGTGTTGGCCTTACAGCCATTTTGATCTGTGACCGTGACTGTATAAGTAGTTGTAGCCGTTGGATTGACAGAAATTGAAGCAGTTGAAGATCCATTATTCCAAGTGTAAATAGAACCTCCACTGGCGGTGAGCGTCGTAGTCTCTCCTGCACACAACACATTGTTTCCAGAAATACTCCCTGCTGGTATGGCATGAATGGTCACTGTTTTACTCGCTATAGCTACACACCCATTGGCATCAGTAGCGGTCACAGTATAGGTAGTATTGTTGGAAGGGCTCACAGAGATGCTTGCAGTTGATTCACCACTATTCCAAATATATGTGTTACCACCAGATGCTTGGAGCGTGGTTGATTCCCCATTACAAATAGCATCGACTCCAGATATTGTAATAATAGGTAATGAATTAATGGATACTGTTTTGCTTGCTGTAGCAGTACAGCCAAATGCATTGGTCACAGTAACAGCGTAGGTAGTAGTGACCACAGGCATGGCAGAAATTGTAGTAGTTGTCGCCCCAGTATTCCAGACATAAGAAGTGCCTCCACCCGCTGTAAGTGTCACTCCACTTCCAACACATATAGCACTGCTGCCTGTGATGGTTGCATTTGGAGATGCATTCAATATGATAGACTTGCTAGTGGATGCGCTACATCCATTCGAGTCAGTAACGGTCACTAAATATATTGTGTTTGCAATTGGGCTAACAGCTATCGATGCAGTCGTTGCTCCATTACTCCAATGATACATCGATCCACCAGATGCAGTAAGTGTAATCGTTTCCCCTAAACATAAAGAGTTATTACCCAAAATATTTGGATTTGGCAATGGATTGACAATGACCGTTTTAGTTGATGTGGATGTACAGCCATTAGTGTTAGTCACCGTTACGCTATAAACATTATTACTTAAAGGGCTTACTGTAATGTTGGCTGTAGTAGCCCCTGTATTCCACAGATAGGAATTGCCTCCAGAAGCTGTCAAAGTTGTCGAAGCACCCAAACAAATGGTATCAGTGCCTGTGATCAAAGCTTGTGGCAATGTGTGGACTATGACCGTTTTGGTAAATGCGCCTATGCAACCACTTGAATTTGTCACTGTGACAGAATATATTGTGGTGGATGTCGGTGACACACTTATACTTGATGTTGTAGCTCCATTGCTCCACATATAGGAAACCCCGCCTGCCACAGAAAGTGAAGTTGATTCGCCTATACATATCGAACCGTTGCCCGCGATGGTCAAATCTGGAGAAGCATTAATATTTACCGTTTTGCTCGTAGATGAAGTACATCCATTGGTATCGGTAATGGTTACTGTGTAAGTGGTCAATACTACAGGGTTTACCGAAATAACAGATGTAGTAGCCCCTGTGCTCCAAACATAAGTGATACCACCTGAACCAGTCAGCATGGTACTGTCGCCATTACAAATGGCACTATTGCCTGAAATCGCAGCTATAGGCAATGGATGAACTGAAACGGATTTAGTGAAGGTTGATTTACAACCATTACTATTGGTCACTGTGACGGTATAAGAAGTACTTGTATTTGGGCTGACAGATATAGCAGCAGTCGTTTCTCCATTATTCCATCCATATGAAACCCCTCCCGATGCCGTAAGCAATGTAGATTCCCCCTGACATATCGGACTATTTCCTATTACATTTGCTACTGGCAAGGAGTGTACTGTGACAGTCTTACTCTGGGTGGCATTACATCCATTGATATCAGTCACAGTGACTGTATATGTAGTATTGACAGTAGGACTTACTAAAATATTTGCTGTAGTTGCTCCATTGCTCCATTGATATAAAACACCACCAGTAGCAATCATACCTATGGATTCTCCTTGACAAATTGAACTATTTCCTAATATAGCCACATTAGGTAAAGGATGAACAGTGACAGTATAACTACTAGTGCCTTTACAACCATTGGCGTCGGTCACTGTCAATCCATAAGTTGTCGTTACTATTGGAGATACATGGATACTGGCAGATATATCTCCATTACTCCAGAGATATGAAGTGCCCCCTGCACCTGTCAGCGTAGTACTTTCGCCTATACATAGTATATTTTTACCTGTGATGGTCGGGTTTGGTAAATCCCTGACCGTCACAGTTACAGAAGCTGAATTTTTACATCCTTTATCATTAGTTACCGTGACAGTGTAGGTTGTAGTTTCGCGTGGGCAAACATTTATGGAAGCACTATTGATTGGATTGGTATCAGTGTTTCCACAATCATAACATCCGGCATTGTCTCCTCTAAAATCTTTTGGCAGCCCTTCAGAAACCAACGTTAAAGCACCATTATCCATGTTGATAGAGAACAGTCTTCCACGATCCACCTGAAGACCAAATAGTGTGCCTCCCTGAAAATAAATACCTCCGAATTCATCGGTCATAGCACCTGTCATACCTGTATAGGCACTATTGGGTAAAGGCCCAGCTATACAGTTAGTAGATAAAGTATTAATATCTAATTTAAATAATGCGTTCTCAATGCCAAAAAACGAGTTTAAAGTCAGCCCATCATTGCTTAAAGCCCAATCTTGTATGCCTCCAGATGGTTCGCCAGAGGAAGGATCTAAAGCAAATCTTTGAAATGCATCAATACACGCATCCATGTAAGGTTTACACCCTGAAAGTATGGAAATAGGTCTATACACTACATTGCTACCATTTCCATGATTATTCAAATCAAGTATTCCTAAATAAACTGTGTAGTCATTTATTTGGAATGTAGTAGGGTTTATCAATATAGATACTGCTGGAAAATAATACAGCCCTTCTTTGGAAACATCTCCTATATAAGCCATGATACCAGTGG
>JBATLS010000571.1:0-2838 GCA_049289435.1 Saprospiraceae bacterium
GGGCAATTACTCTATAGCAAAGACTGTAGAATATGAAGCAGGCCTGGTTACTGAGCGTGTGGAATGGCCTGTAGAAGGAGGAAGTATGAAAGGATATCTAGCCAGACCAGAAGCAAACGGAAAATATCCAAGTGTCATCATCATCCATGAAAACAGAGGACTGAATCCGCATATAGAAGACGTGACAAGAAGGGCTGCACAAGCAGGATTTCTGGCTATGGCACCCGACGCACTTTCTTTACTAGGAGGTACTCCAGACAATGAAGATGAAGCCAGGGCTTTATTCTCCAAACTGAATTCTGATACCAATACCATCAATTTTGCGTCCAGCGTAAAATATCTTAAAGATAGAGCAGATAGCAATGGCAATGTAGGATGTGTAGGGTTTTGCTGGGGTGGTGCCATGGCCAATCAGCTGGCTGTACATGCTCCCGATCTCAAAGCTGGAGTCGCATTTTATGGACGACAAGCGCAAGGCGAAGATGTAGCAAAGGTACATGCCCCCTTGCAACTTCATTACGCAGAGATGGACGAAAGAGTCAATGCTGGGATAGCAGATTATGAAAAAGCCCTGAAGGAGCATAACAAGTATTATGAGCTGTACATGTATCCAGGAGTAGGTCATGCCTTTCACAATGATACATCGACCGCCAGATACAACGAAGATGCCGCTAAGTTAGCGTGGCAAAGAACGCTTGACTTTTTTAATAAATATCTACGCACATAAGTACTCATAAATTAATATCGAAATGCCCAAAAATAAAAAGTCAAAACAATCTTTTCCTTCAATAGACAGACGTACATTCATCAAAAATACTGCACTCACTGTGGGTGCATTTACCATCGTGCCTCGTTTTGTGCTGGGTGGCAAAAATTATATACCACCAAGTGACACACTTTATCTTGCTGGCATAGGTGCAGGCGGCAAAGGCACCAGTGATCTGACTGAATGTGCCAAAAGCCCTCATGTCAAAGTAAAATATTTATGTGATGTTGACGACCGTCAAGCGGTGCAGTCCAGAAAAAATTTTCCAGATGCTGCCTATTATAAGGACTTCAGGAAAATGCTGGACAAAGAGCATAAAAACATCGATGCTGTCACCATATCTACACCTGATCACACTCATGCTGTCGCTGCTATGGCCGCCATGGAAAAAGGCAAGCATGTGTATGTACAAAAGCCTTTGAGCTGGAGTGTTGGCGAAGCCAGAATGATGACTGAAGCAGCCCGAAAGTACAAAGTGGTCACTCAAATGGGCAATCAGGGTGGATCTGGTGAAGGAGTCCGCAAAATGAAAGAAATATATGATGCCGGACTCATCGGAGATGTCACGCGAGTCTCCGCATGGACCAATCGACCTGTTTGGCCTCAAGGAATAGCAGCACCTACTGCAAAACAAAAAATACCCAAAGAACTGGATTGGGATCTATGGTTAGGACCAGCTCCCGATATCAAATACCATTCTGGATATGTTCCTTTTGGATGGCGAGGATGGACAGATTTTGGGACAGGAGCTATGGGGGATATGGCATGTCACATATTGGATCCTGCTTTCAGAATTCTCCCAATAGATTACCCATCTGATGTGGAGTGTAGTTTTACAGCTGCGTATAGCGGAGCTTTTAGAGAATCATTATTGCCTGAATCTTTTCCTTCTTCATCCGTGATGTACTTTACTTTTCCTGGCAAAGGTGGTAAACCTGATATAAAGATGAGTTGGATGGATGGCGGTATCAGACCCGAGCGTCCCGCTGAGCTGGGTCCAGATGAGCCCATGGGCAACTGGGATGGGGGTATCATCTTCGAAGGTACCAAAGGCAAAGTGTTGGCAGATTGTTATGGAAACAATCCGAGACTACTCCCAACATCTTTGATGAAAGACTTGGTGCTGGAACCCAAGTTGGCAAGAGTACCCGAAGGGCATTATGTGCAGTGGGTCAATGGATGTATGAAAGGCTATGGCAATGCAGAGTTGAGTTCTTCATTTGATTATGCCGGACCATTTACTGAAGCCATATTGCTGGGTGTATTGGCGATGAAGAGTTATTATATCAAAGTAGGAGAAACTTATCCCGGAAGAAGACAATTGGTCTGGGATGCTCAAAATATGAAATTTTCCAATTTGGAAGTGGCCAATCAGTTGGTGCATAGAGTACCTAGGAAAGGTTGGGAAATGTAAGATGGAAAATTCAAGGCTCACTAAGTGAAAAAGTGCGTTTAAAATACATAACAAAAGAAATTCAAAGAAACCGTAAGTTATAGTCAAAAGGAATTAAATTGCGAAAAATATTAATTTTAATACGTTCAAAATCAAACGATTAAAATTTAAAATTTTTACAATCTAATTTACTTTAAGTATACTCTTTTGCTGTAAATTTTTCTTTGTAAAAATGTTTGAAAACAACTACGTCATCATCATACTTTCATTGTTAAAATTATATACATATAAACACTCTTTGACCACTAGGCGAAGGTAAGGAAAAGTTTGCATTTATGATGGATATAAATTGGGACAAACCCAGTGTGCAAATATGATAATATCGCAAAATGAGTGTTAACTAATGACATCAATCAATACACTGTGAAATCCAGATCATAAATAGATTTATAAATGACCATTACTTTTGCATTATTAGAAGGAATCAGAGAGGTTGATCGTGCATGGGGTGATAAGGTCTAAGGAGAAAACGACTTTGAGTACTTCATAAAAAATTGAATTGGTCTTGGGGATAGAATAAATAAAATGTGCATATGAAAAACATGATTATTTTAATAATAATCTCTCTATGGGCTTGCGATGCCCCCCATGTACCACTTATTGATACTACACCTAAATC
>JBATLS010000572.1:0-3043 GCA_049289435.1 Saprospiraceae bacterium
CGATGGATATGAGGTGCCTAAAAAACAAAAAAAAATAACAGTGTCATCTCTATTCAAAACTCTGACGTATCATTTTACCTTATGTTTATAAATTATTTCAAAACATCATCGCTTGTTTTTATTTTATTAACCCTCCTGTCTTGTGATAATAGTAAAGAAATTTTTATGCTATGCGGAGTCGGAAAAGTCATGCCCTACTATTACACTGGACTGAAATATCGTGGCGAAATCTATGAAATCGAAAGAGTAATCAAGGAAAAGTATATCCGGGTACGTAGTGGGAATAGTGGTATTGCAAAAATTAGGTTTAAAGTAAATTGTGAAGGTGATATCGGAGATTTAAATTATGAAGAATATGATATGAACTATGTGAAGACTTTGCTCAATGATTCGATCGAGTCTCAGTTGATGGTTATCGTATCACAACTATCTGATTGGATACCCGGAGTGGACAGAGATGGAAACTCATTAAACAGCCATAGTTTTTTATCTTTCAGAATTCAAGATGGCGAAATAAAAGAAATCCTACCGAAATGAAAAAGTGGCTAAAACGACTCATTCTTTATCCTTTGATGTTATTATTATTTTTTATTAGTCTTTTGCTATTGATTAAGAGAGATTTTTATTATAATCTAAAAGGAATTTACGGTAGTCAATTGCAATGGTTTGGTTATGAAGAAAAAGGAAACAGAATAATAGAAAGTGCATTGCACAATACAAAAAAAGTAAGTGCTGAGGATTACCATGGATATTCTGTCCAAAATACTAAAAATGGAAATTATGATGAATCGATATATTACTTGGAAAAAGCTATTCAATTAGACCCAAAAGATGGCGATGGTTACTATGGTTGGGTTTTACTTTATTACTACAGAGATTATAAAAAGGCATTATTTCACTTGAACCGATTTAGCGACTCAAAATCGTTTGCAGGCTATGTGGGAGATGATAATATTTTTTATGCCATAGGACTCTGCCACAAGCAAATGAAAGATTATGAACAGGCTTTGGTTTATTTTATCAAAGCTATCGAATACGAATTGAAAACCCATAGTGAAGCATGGGTGACCACACAGATGTATTTTCAGACAGGTAGGACACTACAACTGCTCAATCAACAAAAAGAATCTTTAGCTTATTATGATAAAGCAATAAATCGCTGGGATGGTAGTTCCGAATCATTTTATTATAAGGGATTGGCAGAGATAGAGTTAGGCATCAAAACTGGCTGCCAAAATTTAAAAATAGCGCTCAAAAAGGTAGAAAAAGGCACCAAAAGTTCTGATATGTACGTTAGGCTTTTTGATGAAATTTATGTAGGCGAAGTTCGGGATATGATAAAAATGAAATGTTTAAATTGAGTAATATTATTGGTGCACTGCCAGTATCATTCACCTTTTTATCTTAACAGAGCACTTTTAACCCATAGTTAGCTTACATTACAAACCCACATTCAATAGCATCAGTTGAAATCACTGACAGGAAAATTGTATTTCCGCCTTTTTACTTTATTTTCGCATATTATACAAATTGAATTTACTCCTCTCGAGCATTTTGTGACAAAACCACCAACGCTGACATAGCCCTTTCAGCATCTCGCTTATCTACAAAAATATGGTCATGGTAATATCCAGCGATGACATTACAACTGATCCCTTGCTGTGCCAAAGCATCTGAAAATACTGCTGTCAACCCGACAGCCTCCAGTGACGAATGAATCATCAGCGTGATCCATGACGCCACATATTCATACCGAAGGTGCAATTCGTCCGCTTTGTCCCGTGAGATGATGAGAGTAGTGCCTTCATCTTCTTTAAATTCGCATATGGTATCTCGACGATCGATGATAGTGATGTCATCGACAGTACAAAATACATACTCTCCGACATTCAGCTTGGGAGTCATATTTTTTATGAGCTTTGATATGTTTGTTTCTCCTGCCATGCTTTATTAATTTTAATCTTAGTACCTTTTTTTACAAAATCACTTCCAAATTAAAGATGCTTCTGGCCAGAAACGAATGGCTTAAATGCTATGCTATATTGGTGTGAAAAACGACATCTACCACTCCAGAAAAGAATAGAAGAGTTTGAGATTACACGAAAAATCAGTTAAATCTTTCATATTCGCCACGCTCCTAGGCTTCTCTAAATTTAAAAGATTGGCTTTTTTATTGATGGCCTATTTACCATTCAGAGCATTATGATTGTACCTTCACCATTTTCCATTTTCCATTTTCCATTTTCCATTTTCAATTATTCAATTAATCCTTCAACAACCATTGGACGCCGAACCTTAGTTTTGGGTCATACTGGGGATGGTTGACTACATCAAAATTGTAGGTGTTCATAAAGTACTGACCAAAATTTTCCATGACAAACATGGCTCTGAATGCTGATACTTTCGCAGTAAAGAAAAAATTGGCAGCTGGAAAAAATGGCAAAGACTCATTGCTCTGATGATAAGTACCAAACAATGGCTGGAATGCGGGTCCTTTATAATCTGGTATCAATCTCGCATCTATACCTATATTGATGTCCATTACTTTTTTAAACCAAGACCCTGAAAGATACAACTGATGAGTAGTATATACCTTAGGCAATGGATAAAGGTCATTGCTCAAAATTTGAAAATGTATTTGGTTGTCCATGTTGAGTACACCGATTTTAAAATTTTGCCGCACATGAAGATAAGTGGCTGAAAGTAAAGAATTATCTTGTTGCGCTTCGCCGGTGATCGACCAAAATATGGGATTGTTGACAAGATATTGTTTGATACCTGCACTAAATTTTAATTTGTCAAACCTGATATCACCAAAAAATACTGTTCCGATGGGCTTGCTAAAACTAGTGTCAATGATCGGTAATTCATTGATAGTGAGATGAGTGGAATTGAAGGACGGTTCTGTTCTGAAAAAACGTACTCCAGAGCTCAATGTGGCTTGATTCAACACTTTAAATCTGAGTTGACCTTGAAGATCAAAGTTTCCTATGTTTTGAAGCAATCCTAATTTTGCGTCCGTCTCCATCAGAAGGGACTTAAT
>JBATLS010000573.1:0-1845 GCA_049289435.1 Saprospiraceae bacterium
TAAAATAAAAATATGAAGCGCACCTACTACCTATTTAACGACGGTCGAATGAGCCGCAAAGACAATACCTTGTGCTTCGTAGCACGCGACAAGGATGGCATCGAGCAAACCCCCAAGTACATCCCCATTGAGACCATAGATACCATGTATGTATTCGGGGCACTTGACGTCAATGCCGCTTTACTTAATTATTTAGGCCAGCGTCATATCAGTATGCATTTTTTTGATTATTATGAACATTATACAGGTTCGTTTATGGCGAAGGATTATCTACTGGCAGGTAAAATGCAGATAGAACAGACCAAGGCATATATCAAAAAAGATCGAAGGATGCACATTGCTTCTAGATTGATAGATGGCGCTACTTATAATATGCTAAAGAATATGAAGTATTATGACCATCGTGGTAAAGATACTTCCGAAAAGATTTTGCAATTGGAAACGTTGAGGGATAGTATCGCCGATACTTATGACATTCCCACATTGATGGGCATAGAGGGCAACTGCAGGCAGACCTACTACAGTGCTTTTGAAGCCATCATTCCCGAATTTACCATGGGCAACAGAATCAAGCAACCACCTGATAATGAGATCAATGCGCTGATCTCTTTTGGCAATATGGTTTGCTATACTTTGACTCTGGATATGATATACCACACACAACTCAATCCTACGATCAGCTTTCTGCATGAACCCGGGTATCGGAGGTATTCTTTGGCACTGGACATATCAGAAGTATTCAAACCAATACTGGTGGATAGGACGATATTCAGAGTATTGAATAAAAAGGAAATCCAGGAGAAACATTTTGACAAAAAACTTAATGGTTGCCATCTCAATGAAACTGGTAAAAAGATCTATATGCGAGCTTGGGAGGAACGTCTTTCTGAAACTATAAAACATAGGTCATTAAATAAAAATGTGAGTTACAAACACCTAGTAAAGCTCGAATGTTATAAATTGGCGAAGTATATCCTAAGAGATGAACCAGAGTACAAACCATTTAAGATATGGTGGTAAAGACAAATTTGAAAGTTGAAAACTTAAATATGAAATATTTCAACTTTCAATTTTCAATTTTCAATTAATGTATATAATAGCGGTGTACGACGTTGGCGAAAAAAGAGTGGTTAAAATGCTAAAACTATGCCGACAATATCTAAATTGGATACAAAATTCAGTATTTGAAGGAGAGTTGACTGCTGTGCAACTCAAAGAACTCAAATATAAGGCAAAAGAAATCATGAATGAGAAAGAAGATAGTTTTATCATCTTTAGTAGCAGAGACAAGAAGTGGATGGAAAAAGATGTGATTGGAAAAGAGAAAAATGATTTGGACAATTTCTTGTAAGAGAGGAAATAAACAAGTTCTTTGACAAGTCGGCTGGGTGTTTGGTGGCTAAATTGGGTCGTCGAACCCCTATGGATGCAAATAAGTAAGGATATGCCTCCTAATAAAAAGAAAGCCTTACTTATTGCATTAAAGTGATAATGAGCGTATTATCAATGTCGTCGATACCCTAAGCAGATCATGTTATTGTCGATAGACGATAAATAATCGTTAAATAAGTAAAAAAAACATGTGTAATAAACAGAAAATGAATTACATTTGTGGAGTCGTCGATCGGCTTTTAATCGCACCATACTGGAATTGAAACTATAAGTTGTTGCTATGTTTTCAAACCAATCAAATACTTTTAATCGCACCATACTGGAATTGAAACATTGCTGATCTCGGTGGGTATAATTGCCGACATAGCTTTTAATCGCACCATACTGGAATTGAAACATGAAAACTGGAAAAATAGATAATCAAATTATTACCTTTTAATCGCACCATACTGG
>JBATLS010000574.1:0-2229 GCA_049289435.1 Saprospiraceae bacterium
GCTGAGCCATAATCTGGCATGGGATAGTTTGTTGACAAAATGTTTGACATCATTGACTCGCAGCGTTGTTTTGACTTCCACAATGACGATTTCAGTACCGTTATGTACGATAATATCAAATTCAAAATTTTGACCCTCATGTGAACCTTTCCTACGCATGCTGGTATCATGAACGTTGATATTTTTGGATTGTAATAAGCGTATGAGGTCGCCTTCTACCAGGCTTTCTATGAGTTTGCCCCACTGAGTCTCGAATAAATCAAAAGCTTTCTTAATACGTCGATCCGTCTCTTTAAATTTCGAATCCGTCTCTTTGAATTTTGAATCCGTCTCTTTGAATTTCGAATCCGTTTCCTTTTGAGAAAGCACCAATTCTTTTAAAAGATCTTTTATTTCCTGAATTTCTGTAGGCATACAATATAAAAAGTGAGTGTAGTATTTAAACAGTGAATTATTTAATTTAGTTTCAAAGCCAATGACCATACACAAAATGATGATTTCCACATCAATTTATAGTATTATTTCCGATCAATTTTATGTCCCATTTTTTTAATAACTCTTACTTTCGAATGAGTATTTTGAGAGATCATTTTGTAGAATCATTCTAAATAATAAAAATACGAAAACAGAGTATAATTATTTATTGTACTATTCATAGATTTGCAAAATCACTTTTACTAATAAGAATCAATACTAAATATTATGAATTGGGTTGTTACTTTTTTTGGATCGAGCATCGGCAAAAAATTGTTGATGAGCCTCACGGGCCTGTTTTTGATATTGTTTCTGGTGGTTCACCTCATAGGAAATCTTCAGTTACTCAAAAACGATGGAGGTGAGTCATTCAATACTTATGCCTATTTTATGGCTCACAATCCCTTGATCAAGATAGTCGCATATGGCAATTATTTTTTCATCATCCTGCACGCTGTAGTAGGTATCCTACTGTGGTCTTATAATCGAAAAGCCAAAGGACAAAATTATGCAGTGAGTAATAGCAATAAAACCACCTGGGCATCCAAAAACATGGCATTGCTGGGCACGCTCATTTTGGCAGGTATTTTGATACATATGGGTGACTTCTGGTACAAGATGAAGTTTACCAACGAATTGGATATGATGAGCTATGCAAATTTTCCAGTTGAGGTCAAGGACTTGTACAGTAGAGTTTCTGCTGCTTTCAGCCAGCCATTGATTGTTGGTGGTTACGTGATAGGAATGTTGGTACTATCTTTTCATCTTTGGCATGGATTCCAAAGTGCTTTTCAGACCTTAGGGATAAACCATAAAAAATATACACCACTTATACATGCATTGGGAAAAGGATATGCAATTTTGATCCCTCTTGGATTTGCAATCATTCCTATCTACTTCTACTTCGTGAAATAAATATTCGTATTATCCAAATTCATCTCATCGATGGGTTTTTTAAAAATAAATCAATATGAGTTTAAATTCTAAAATACCAGCAGGAGCACTCGCTGACAAATGGACAAAGTACAAATCTACTATTCCGATAGTAGCACCCAACAATAAAAGAAAACTGGAAGTCATCGTGGTAGGTTCAGGCCTCGCTGGTGCGGCCGCAGCCGCAGCCATGGGCGAGTTGGGTTATGCAGTGAAGTGTTTTACATTCCATGATAGTCCGAGACGCGCACACTCTATTGCTGCTCAAGGTGGTATCAATGCAGCCAAAAATTACGCCAACGATGGAGACAGTATTTACAGACTATTCTACGATACGATCAAGGGTGGTGACTATAGATCCCGGGAAGCTAATGTACACCGTTTGGCAGAGTGTAGTGTAGATATCATCGATCAGTGCGTAGCGCAAGGAGTTCCCTTTGCCAGAGAATATGGAGGCTTATTGGAAAACAGATCATTTGGTGGGGTACAGGTCTCTCGTACTTTTTACGCTCGTGGTCAGACTGGTCAGCAGTTATTGATAGGAGCTTATCAGTCATTATCTCGCCAGATAGCTCTTGGTACTGTGACTATGTACAACAGACACGAGATGCTCGATCTGGTCAAAGTAGATGGCAAAGCTCGAGGCATCATAGCCAGAAATCTCATCACTGGTGAGTTGCAGAGACATGCGGCTCATGCAGTAGTATTGGCTACAGGAGGATATGGCAATGTATTTTACTTATCCACCAATGCCATGATGTGCAATGTCACGGCGGCATGGAAATCGGTCAAAAAAGGGGCATTGATGGCAAATCCTTGCTT
>JBATLS010000575.1:0-5594 GCA_049289435.1 Saprospiraceae bacterium
ATTTCAAACTAAATCGATGAAGAGTAACTTAATAGTAAAAGAAGATCATTGTTATTAATTTTATTTGTCATCAACGAATAATATGGGTTTTTATCAAGTATTGAAAATACCTAATTCCTTTTATGTCTTTATAAGTAATAATTAATGAATCAGATTTTATATGAAATTTATGTATATTTTAAATTAAGATAATTCTAACCAAATGAACATTAAAACCTTGCTCTTATTGTTATTAACATCATTGATAACATTTGTATCTTGCTCAAAAACTGATGCGGATGAAAAGAATCCGGATACTACAGGAAGTTCTATATTTAAACCTTTGTCCGATTCTACAAATATCGGAAAATGGAAGTTTAAAGAAGATTTAAGTGACGAGTTTGATGGTAATACAATCAATGCCAATAAGTGGTTAGTGCAAGGTACAAATGGAGTATTTCAATCCAATAGTATTGGTCGTGCTCCATCGCAATATTCCACAAAGAATGCCACTGTCCAGGATGGGAAATTAAAAATTTCCGTCAAGTGGGAACCGGAATTTGCATTCAACTCAGGAGTAGACAAGTTTGGCGTAAAATATGAGAACTATACGGCAGCTGCTGTTATATGTAAAAATGAATTTTTGTATGGTTATATGGAGATTAAATGCAAAGCAGCGGATGCGTCTGTTTCCAGTTCATTTTGGGCTACGGGCAATCAATCAGAATTAGATATTTTTGAACATTTCGGTAAACCATCAATCAGAACAACTGCAAAATTAAGCCTGGAAACAGAGATGTGGTCATCCATTCACGATTGGTCCCCCGCAGCTGCTGGAGCTTCTGTTTGGACTACTAAGACCAAACTTCCATATAGAGTGGCTGATGGTTTTCATGTGTATGCATGTGAATGGGATAAAGATTTTATCAAATTTTTCGCAGATGGCAAATTAATAAAAGAAGCAACTCGTGCAGAAATTGGTGCAGGCTGGGTGTTAACTAATCCTATAAAACTTTGGGTCAATTCTGTGACTTGGACATGGCATGGTTTACCAGTAAAAGAAGATTTACCAACCAGTTATGACATTGAATATATCAGGGTATGGCAAAAAAATTAATGAAAACAAAGCAAAAATATGTTATCCTTTTGTTGGTACTTATTTCTGTTTTTATAGGATCAGCATGCCTGAGAAATAAAGGAATTAAAGAAATTAAGCCAAATATCATTTTAATCATCGCTGATGATTTAGGATATTCGGACGTCGGTTTTAATGGGTCTATTGATATCAAGACACCGCATTTAGACCACTTGGCACAAAATGGTGTGATTTGCTCATCCGCTTATGTAGCTCACCCATTTTGTGGGCCTAGTAGAGCAGGAATGATTACAGGACGATATCCCCATGCTTTCGGATCGCAGTATAATCTTCCTGCAAATAGTGAAGTATTAAACGAAGGTATACCATTGAGTGAAATTTTTATAAGTGATGTATTAAAAAAATCAGGCTACCACACTGGAGCTATTGGAAAATGGCATCTAGGAGCAGTCGAACGTTTTCATCCAAACAAACGAGGATTTGATGAATTTTATGGATTTCTAGGCGGAGGACACCAATATTTTCCAAAAGAATATAAAGCAGCTTACGAAAAGCAAAAGAATTTGGGCACTAAAATAATATTTGATTACCTTAAACCATTGGAATATAATGGTAAAGACGTTGATGATGATACAAATTATCTTACTGATGAGTTATCAAACCAAGCTGTAAAATTTGTAAATAAGGCAGCAAAAAAAGATGATCCGTTCTTCTTGTATTTGGCCTACAACGCTCCACACACTCCTCTTGAAGCAACCGAAGAAGATCTGGCTGTATTTTCGAACATTAAAGATAAAAAAAGGAGAACTTTTGCAGCTATGGTATATGCTGTGGACAGAGGAGTAGGTAAATTAGTGGAATCTTTAAAAGAAAACAACCAATTGGAAAATACACTGATCGTATTTTTAAGCGATAACGGAGGAGATCTAAAGCATGCGGCTACCAATAACCCTCTTACTGGTACAAAAGGTGATACCAATGAAGGGGGATTTAGAGTACCGATGTTTTTCTATTTTCCTAAAAGTATCCCAGGTGGTAAAACCTATGACCATCCCGTTTCTGCCCTTGATTTTTATCCAACTTTTACAAATCTAGCCTGTGCCAAAATACCTAAAGGGAAGAAACTCGATGGTAAAAATATCTGGAAATCATTAATTTCCGGGAAAAGTGCCAGAGAGGGAGAAATCATTTATGCCATGAGACACAGGGAAGGATATACAGATGTTGGCTTACGTAAGGACAATTGGAAAGCATTAAAAACAAAACAAAACAAGTGGCAATTATTTGATATCAAGAATGATATTTCTGAAAAAAATGACTTGAGTAGTCAAAATCCTAAAGTATTGAAAGAAATGGTCGCAAAAGGAGAAAAGTGGAGTAGAACACATATTGAACCTAAATGGTTTGATCCTGATAGTTTAATTGTGCTTTGGAAAGACAAACAGATGGCAAAATTCAATGGATTGTTTGTAGTGGACAAGTAAAAAAGAAACATTAATAGCTTATAAAATAAAGGAATAGTAACAGTGGAATATCAAATGTGAGCAAACTAATAATATATATTTGCCTTTGGTTATTACCTATGTTTTGTAGTGCGCAAAACAGACCAAATATCGTATTTATCGCTATTGACGACCTGAGGCCTGAACTGGGTTGTTATGGGTCAAAAATTGCTATTACGCCGAATATGGATAAGTTTGCCAAAATGGGTCTTATGTTCAATAAGGCATATTGTCAGCAGGCTATATGTGGTCCTTCGAGAGCAAGTTTGCTTACAGGGATTAGACCCCAATCGAGTGGTATTATACATAATTATATAAAAATAAGAGATGTATTTCCTGATGTTGTCACACTTCCACAACATTTCGGCAACAATGGATACCAAACCATTTATTATGGCAAAATATTTCATCATGGTGACTTGGATGATGAATTGTCATGGAATACAAAACATCTGAATCAAAACAAACTTGGTGTAAAAAAATCGTCTGTCAAAGGTTATGCACTTGCAGAAAATCAAAAAATGGCAAAAGACAATTTGGCGAGCATGATAGCTAAGTATGGGGAGCAAGCCAGGTATGGCCTTGGTAGTGGTCCAGCATATGAATTTGCAGATGTTCCTGATCATACTTTTGAAGATGGACTCAACACAGATCTTGCTATAGAATCTCTAAACGAATTGACACAAGACAAGGATAAACCATTCTTTCTGGCTCTTGGATTTAACAAACCACATCTCAATTGGGTAGCTCCTAAGAAGTATTGGGATTTGTATGAATCTGTTAGTATTCCTTTAGCGAAACATAATAAGGCACCTGAAAATAGTGCAACTATGGGACTGCATGCATCGTTTGAGCTGAGGACCAGAGCTGATATACCCAAGGATGGCGAGATTGACACCGAAATGTCTAAAAACTTGATGCGCGCTTACTTATCATGCGTGAGTTATGTGGATGCTCAAATCGGGAGATTAATGCAAGCCCTGGATGAAGCTGGAATCAGAGACAACACAATTGTCATCATATGGAGTGATCATGGTTGGCATCTTGGTGATATGGGCATCTGGGGCAAAGCCACTAACTATGAAATCGCGACTCGAGTTCCTATGATGATATCAGTACCAAATATAACAGACAAAAATAAGTGTAAAAAAACAGATGCATTAGTGGAATTAGTTGATATTTATCCTACACTTTGTGATTTAGCAAATATCAAAAAACCAGACCATTTGGAAGGTAATAGTTTTGTGAATTTGATTAATAATCCAAATGAAAAGGGTAAATCAGCTGCTTTTAGCCAATTCCCTACTCCAGCTCTAAGAGAGTGGGGCGCTATTCCATTACGGCCAGGCATGCGGGAGACTTATTTCGGCCCGCTAATAGAAAAAGTGGAAGATAGAATACAGGAACAACAAAAAGACAAATGGGACAAAGAATATTTTGAAAATGAATTAATGGGTTATGCCATGCGAACTGAAAGGTACAGGCTTGTTGTTTGGGCAGATAAAAAGAACCCCCGATCCGTTCCCATTTTTATGGAAATATATGATCATAAAGCAGACCCATCAGAGAAAGTAAACATTGCATCCAAAAATAAAAAACTAGCAGATAAATTGTACAACCAATTTTTGTCAAGCTTCCCTGATAAAAAAATCAAATTTTAACTTCAAAAAAATAAATAAATGAAGTCCAAATTCAGTTCGCATACTACATTTAAAGTAATATATATCGGGTGTATCCCATTTTTGCACACAAAATAAAAAAAAAGTATTAAATTTGTGTGAACCAAATAATAATTCAAATGGACAAGGCTAAATTACTTGAGAAGTTTAGCCAACTTTTGGATGAGATAGAACTTAAAGAACAGACAGCTGAGAATTTTTATGATTTTGAAGAGTTTTGTGTTGAACAACTGCAGGATTTAAACAGAAATGTTGTTGAACATAGCATTGGATTAGAAAAAGAAAACTACCGTAAAAAAAAACGATAACCGGCTATTATGGAGAGATGGATTTAAAAAAAGAGCATCGATTTATAAAAAAAATAACTGGGTGCAAAATGAGTCCTTTGTTGAAGGATATTGTATGTTACGTTGGTCAGAGTGAATGCTATGAGAGTTCATCCGAGATGTTGGAAAGAACGCTTGGTATTAAAATTGATGACAATAAAATACATAGGTTATGCACAGAATTGGGAGAAGAAAGCTTTAAGTGGTTGGAAGCAGACCGAAGCAATGACGATATCAAACCGAAAGTATGCCCAGAAGGTGAAGAAGTTTTATATGCGCATTGTGATGGTGGGTTTTTGTTGACAAGGGAAGAAAAGTGGAAAGAAGCCAAGGTTGGGCGAGTCTATACATCTGATAATCTATTGAAGATCAATAATAAACGTGGAGTCATAAGTAATTCATGGTACACCTTTCATATTGGAGATCATAAAACTTTCGAGCAAAAGATGGAGGAATATTTAGATTCTTATACCCACTTAAACGAACGATTAGTATTTATTGTAGATGGAGCTAAGTGGATACATAATTGGATAAGATATAAGTATCCTAAATCACTGCAAATTTTGGATTTTTATCATGCATATGAAAAGATATGCTTATTTTCAACCAAGGTATTCAAAAATAAATCAGAGCGGAAGAAATGGCAATTATCGATACAAGATGTACTATTAAAAGAAGGGGGGACACAGGCAATAGAAATGATAAGAAAAGTGGAATGTGGATCAAAAGTAAAAGCACTTGAGCAAGAAAAATTATTGAGCTATTTGGAACGAAATGAGAGTAGAATGGATTACCCAACATACTCTAAAAAAGGACTCCAAATAGGAAGCGGAGCAATGGAAGCCGCACATAGAACACTGGTACAAAAACGGTGTAAATTGTCAGGACAAAGGTGGACAATAAAAGGTGCCACCAATATAATAAACCTCAGAAATTTGAATATGAACAATAGGTGGTCGGAGCTTCAGCAATATCTAAAAAAGGCAGCTTGATGCAAAAATGGGATACACCC
>JBATLS010000576.1:0-5352 GCA_049289435.1 Saprospiraceae bacterium
CATAATGAAATGTTATACTACATACTATGATTCTATTCCCACCCCCACTTGGCCAAAATCTCATTAAGGTACTTTTGTTTTACCGGTTGTCTGACTCGTTTGCCAAAATCAGTGAAATAATGATGAGATCTTAAAAAATTTACCTGTACCCTATCCCAACTTTCTTGGTCTGTTACTATTTTGTAGTTGACAAACTCTTCAAACAGACGATTTCCAATGATGTAAAACTTGGAAGTACCTAAGTAATCCAGGTCAGCATCACACAATATCTCTTCCAAAATCGTCTTTGGACTTTGAGGTAGCCTGGTAGATTGGATCATACTACATATCGTGTCAATATCAGAAGGAGAATATCCCAATTTAGGCAAAACATGTCTGCTAAAATCAATACCACGATTTTCATGATCTGTATAGTCCCAAATGATCCCTATATCGTGCAATATCGCTGCAGTCCTCAACAAATAAGCTTGCTTAGGGGCAATCTTAAGTCTCCTGATATAAGCATTGCATGATTCCAATACATCCAATGTATGACTTATCCCATGATACCTGATTTTATCCGGCAGTTCATTGGCCAATTTTTGAAGTACAATTGATTTTATTTTAGTAATTCTCATACATTACTGAATTAAAGTAACAATCTACAAAATAGATTTCTTTTAAATAAGTCTTAGGCGTGAAATAATTCAAAAATTTATATGTTATTTCATTTTAAAAAAAAATATTAATACTCTATATCGAAATCGACATAAAAATTATACAGATGAAATTTCTCAAATATAGCAGTACCTAAAATGATACCCAATCAGGTATTGATTTGCGATACCATCTGTGCAACCCAAACAAAATACAAATATATGATGTTATTATAATATATAATTAACTATTTAGTACGCAATTTTACAATTTAAGCGATTTGCATACAAATATTGTAAAAATAAGTGCATTTTTGGTGAAAGCTATAGGTTTAAATCACTTTTTGTAAAATAAATATTTTGATATGCAAAAAATGAATCATTTCAGAGGTTTTTGAAATGTAAGACAATACTGATGAAAAGTATTACTCACAAAGGTATTGCCGTATCCATATGGTGCCAAATTGATATCGTCCTGACACCAAAACACTTCTGGTAGCAAGACTAAATGAGTCATCAGCCGATTTGCCAAATCCCAAGCAAAAGGATAGTTTTTGCCTTTTTTCTTAATATTTTTCACTATGATCGTCACAAAACTCCCATCCTTCATCACTTCGATCAAATTTAGATAAACGTCTGTCAATTCATCTAAAAATGTCTCGTAATCTGCGATATTTCCCAAATCACTTGCGTCATCAGAATAATTGGTTTGAAGCCCTTTCTCGATGCGTTTGGCTTGATTTTCAGCACCTTTCATATTGAGCATATCCCAGTATGGCGGCGAAGTAATCATAAAATCAATCTCAGGAAAATCACCATTTTTAAGCATTCTGGCGTCAATATTTAAAATTCGATATTGTTGGTGAACAGGTGGCGTGAATAGGTCATTTTGTGTTGGTGACACCACTTGCCGACATCTTGATTCTGCAATCTCAGCAAAATATTCACTCAATTCAGTACCATATGCATTGCGCCCCAGTTTCAAGGACGCCACTTGAGTACTTCCCGTACCTGACATTGGATCAAATACGTTTTCATCCTTGTTGGTGTATCTCTTGATGAACATCACAACCAACTCTTCTGGGTATTTAGCTGGGTGTAATATTTCATTTTTTTTGCGAGGGATTGGTTTTAAAATAAACCATGGAAGGATTTCAGCATTAAGTTTTTTGTTGGTATTAGAAATATTATTGCTAAAGAGACTATGATGGTGCTCTTTGTATTGCCCCATAGAAAATTCATCTTTCCTAAAATTTAAAACGTAAAAAAATCCTTCGTGACCCAAGTCCGCATTTTCTAAAGGTTTGCAAGCTATTTTTTCATCCTTAAGACTAAATATCGACTTAACCTGTAGTGCCATATCCCAAGCAAATGGAAAATATCCATGACTTGTAACCAAGTTGGGCATCAAAATGGTCAAAAATCTCCGATGCTCAGCTGAGCTAAATAAACTTGCCAGCATATCTAAAACTTTCTCTCTATGATTGAGATAATCAGGGACAGATAATTCGCCACATATGAGGTGTCTTAAATCTAAAAATATGTACTGGAGAGTTTGACTATTAAACTGTTCAAACCGAATAATTTTGATTTCGTTTCGGGAAGCAATTTCTGAAGCCAATTCAAATTGATCGCCAAAATATAACACATAAGAATCCTCTGACTCTGCTTTGCAAAAAAACCTAAAATGATCTTCGATAAGTCGGGCATCAGATGCATATCTAAACCATGATTTTTGAAAAGGTAACCACTCTTTTGATGTAAGTCTGTTAAATCTGTTTTTCAAAATATGATTGTATAAAATTAAATTAGCACAAGTCTTTTTGATACATTAGGCATACTGATATCATATTTTATCAATATCCAAAAGTCTGAGTACCTTTATCATTCTTAGCATCCGGATTATATTTAATCATAATATTTATCCAAATAGATCTCGCCAAACGCATAAAGAAAATGTATGTAGTAGCCGCCACGAGTAGAACGATAAACATCGAATACCTAAGAGAAAGTCCTAGATAAATGATGCAAACAGCTATAATACCCAGAAACAAAAATGCGGTCATGATGTATGACAGAAACAAAGCTCCGTAATAAAACCCTGGTTCTGGTTCAAATTTTTGCTGACAAACGCTGCATTGTTGCGGCATATTGACCGGATTGGAAAATTCAAAAGGAGCAATAAATAAATCACCCTCCTGACATCGCGGGCATTTTTTCATAAAAGCGTTTATCAAAAAATTTCTTTTAGACATGACGTTCAATTATAGTTGATTAAAATTATTTTCTTCATTATCGGACATCTTCTGTACTTTTTCGATCACTTCATCTCGTAACAGGGCTTTGTAATCCATCACCCTAGATCTGATAGAAGGACTGTCAATCCCTAATATATTTGCTGCGAGTATGCCAGCATTTTTAGCACCATTGAGTGCTACTGTCGCAACCGGGATACCATTGGGCATCTGGAGGATCGACAATATAGAGTCCCACCCATCCATCGAATTGCTTGATTTGATAGGCACACCGATGATCGGCAATGGCGATATAGACGCAACCATGCCAGGCAGATGTGCCGCCCCACCTGCTCCAGCTATGATGACTTTTATGCCTCTGAGATGGGCTTTTTGTGCAAAATCAAACATACGCTCCGGAGTCCTGTGTGCAGAGACAATGGTCATTTCCCACGCTATCTCAAAAAAAGTAAGGATTTCAGCAGCTTGATTCATGATCGATAAGTCTGAGTCCGAGCCCATGATGATGCTGACTAATGGTTTTTTCATCTCAAGTAGTTACTGTTAAGGTTTTTTGTACAAAACTTGCTTTATTTTTGGCATTGTCCAGATTTTTATCGACGACCGTGACATGCCCCATCTTGCGATATGGCTTTGTGTCCTTTTTCCCATACAAATGTATATAAACCCCATCCAATGCCATACACTCTTCGATATGATTATATTCGGCTGGACCAGTATGACCTGCTGCACCGAGGACATTGACCATCACTGCAGGATGCAATAGCTCTGTACTACTCAACGGCAGATCCAGGATAGCTCTCAAGTGCATTTGATATTGAGATGTTATGCAAGCTTCTATAGTATGGTGACCAGAGTTGTGAGGTCTTGGTGCTACTTCATTGACCATCATCTGACCATCCTTAGACAAAAATAACTCTACTGCCAATAGTCCTACAATTTTCAGTCGTTCAGCTATGTTTTTTGCCAGCTCAACAGCTTCAGATTCCTGACGTGATGGCAATTCTGAGGGTGAAAATAGAAATTCAACCAAATTGGCAGTGGGATGAAACTGCATCTCTACCACAGGAAATGTGGCCATCTTGCCAGATGGAGTTCTGGCAACAATCACAGAAATCTCCTTGTCTATTTCCACTTTATCTTCTGTAAGGGTTTCCCCATCAAAGAGATCATTCAGATCATATTCTGTATTGATGATCTGTACGCCCCTGCCATCGTAGCCCTCTGTGCGTGATTTTTGTACAAATGGCAGAGAGAGATGACCCAATTTGACTTCGTCAACAACATCTGATTTACACTTATGGAGAGCAAAATCTGATGTCGGAAAGCCCGCAGATTCATAAAACATCTTTTGTTTTCCTTTATCTTTTATCAACCGAAGTATATCGGGTTGTGGAAACACTTTTTTGCCCATCTGCTCCAACGTTTCCAGTGCTTCGACATTTACATTTTCTATTTCGATCGTAATGATATCACACTCCTTTCCAAAACTCATGACATCTTCATAATTGGTTATATCCCCATATACCATAAATGGGCATACCTGAGCTGCAGGAAAAGAGTCATCTTTCTCCAAAATAGTCATATCCAACCCCAATGTACTGCCTGCCTGATATAGCATCTTCCCCAACTGACCGCCGCCAAGGATTCCTATTTTTTGCGACAGTTTATTCATTCGATTTGGCCTTTATTGATAGCATGAGCGCAAAAGTAGAAAAAATAAACATTTTTATATGGCCACATGTAATAAATCCTTGATCGGATATTCCAATATTTGTTATAACCATGGGAAAAATTTATAACACAGAATCATATATATCTTTGTATTTTTGGGCTGACACATCCCAAGAGAAATCCAATGACATCGCCCTGCGAATGCATCCTTCCCGAAAATCTTTGTTTTGATACATATCATATGCCCTACCTATGGCATGGAGGATGTCTTCAAAATGCATAGAGTCAAACCTTATGCCAACCCCATCCTCTTCTGTAATATCACGCACACTATCCTTGAGTCCACCAGTGGTCCTAACTATGGGCAATGTACCATATCTCATTGCAAACATTTGATTGAGTCCACAGGGTTCCACTCTGGATGGCATCAAAAGAAAATCTACACCTGCATATATCTTGTGAGACATTGCTTCATCATACGCCAACATACATGCTACATTGCTACCATACTTATTTGCGACTTGCTTGAGGGAGTACTCGATGCTTTTATCACCAGTACCAAGGACTACAAAATTTATATTACGGTGTCTGGACAACCAGGTATCTATCAATCCTGCTATAAATTCGGCCCCTTTTTCATATACCAATCGTCCAATAAATCCATATAAAGGAAGATTTGGGTCTAAGCCAGCAATTTTACAAATCACTTTTTTATTTTCAGATTTATACTTTATTGGGTCTTTTTTGAGTTTGAATGACACCATCGGATCGGTAGCAGGATCCCACAC
>JBATLS010000577.1:0-2954 GCA_049289435.1 Saprospiraceae bacterium
GGATGGAGGTACAATCAACAAACAGTTAGGACCAATGAATTGATGAGAATTGGGGGTAATAAATTATTGAGGGGATTTAACGAAGAGAGTATATTTACAGATTTCTATAGTTTTGCTACGGTGGAGTTTCGCATCATTTTTGATCAAAACTCTTACTTAAGCCTGCCATTTATAGACTATGGGATGACCAATGTCATAGTCGATGATGTGTTTGTACTTGACAGGGTATTTGGGATCGGTATGGGATTAAACTTTGGCACCAAAGCCGGAATATTTAATGTATCTTTTGCCGCTGGTCGCAATGTAGCCAACCCTCTAGACTTTGGCAAAATGAAAATACACTTTGGATATGTCAATTTGTTTTGAGCACTCGGCGATAGATTTTGTGTTCTTCCAATGCAATATGTTGTATTCTTGCCGTCGGAGATTGCAAAGCCATTATTTGTCGTGCCATAGGCAGACAGGCCATGCCATAGGCAGACAGGCTTCATTTTTTTGAACTGGAGTCAGGGGTTCTGAATGTTAGAGATTGCCCTTGGCATCACCATCGCTGTATTATTTTTTTCTGATGACATTGATACCATCTCTGAGAGGAAGTATCAAGTTCTCCACTCGTGTATCGTTCAGTATTTTTCGGTTAAAATCTGCCAGGCATTGTGTTTTTTTATCTTTGATGTCATCCAGGACTTTGCCGCTCCATAAGACATTATCAGCCATGATGATAGCACCAGGGTTGCACTTTGGCAGTACCATATCGTAGTAAGTGCCGTAAGCTTCTTTGTCTGCGTCTATATATACCAGATCGTAACCATCGGGAAGGGTAGGGACGATAAGTTTGGCGTCACCTACATGTAGATTTATTTGGGTGCGATATGTAGATTTATTAAAAAAATCATCAGCTATACTTGCGTGTTCGGGATCATACTCTATGGTATCTATGTGCCCATCTGCTTGCAATCCGTGACAAAAACATATAGCCGAATATCCAGTAAAAGTGCCTATTTCCAATACCCTTTTTGGACCAATGATTTTACTGAGTAGAATCAGCAATGCACCTTGCAACGGTCCTGAAAGCATTCTTGGTGTCAAAGTTTTGAGATGAGTAGCTCTTTCTATTTCTAGCAACAAAGGGTCAGAGATACTCGAATGTCTTTCACTATATTGATTCAATTCAGAAATAAGATCTTGCATATTTCAGGAGATGGTTGGATGAAATTTTTTATTGAGATAAGGATAAGAAATCACCGATAATAGTATAAGGGATGCCCCAACGTAAAACATCGCATGGAGATCTCTATGCTCATTTAGTATCACGATGGCTAGGATGATCCCATATACTGGTTCGAGATTAATGACCAGGTTGGAAGCAAAAGCCGTCAAGTATTTCAATGATTTTAAGGTGAGTACATGTGCAAATGTAGTGCACAACAAAGCAAGTACGATCAGATACAACCAATCTGCCATCGTGGGCGGTATATACAACTTTGGGGCATAGCCCGTCACCCACATCAGGATCAATAATATCGATATCATGCCCCAGGCACTCGACAACTCAATAAATGATATTGTATATGGGTCTGCTCCTTTGATGTTGGCCTTATTGAGTATAGAAAATACAGCCGCTAAAAAAGCTGATAAAAGACCTACCCAAACCCCTGCTATATAGTTGACGTCTATATTGTTGACGATGAGCACCATGCCTGGAATGATCAAAATACCCATGATTAGTTCTAATTTATTGAATCTGCTTCTCACATACAGGGGTTCGATGATGGAGGTAAAAAGCGATGTTGTACTCATACATATCAAGCAGATAGAAGCATTAGAAAGTTTGACAGATCCATAGAAGCATATCCAATGTAAGCCGATGACCATGCCGATGACAGCATATTTTTTGATCAATGATACCGGGAGATTTTTGAGCTGACGGCCGAAACGGATAAATAGTAGCAAGCTAATCGAAGTAATCAGCACTCTCCACCATACGATCATGATAGCGGGCATAGCTATCAGATCTCCCAATATGGCAGTAAATCCGAATAGCACCACTGCGATATGTATCTTTAAGTATGCTGAATTTTCCTGCGTAAGTGCCATAAAGTGATTTAGCCTGCAAATATAG
Organism: Saprospiraceae bacterium; assembly: GCA_049289435.1. Taxonomy (GTDB): domain Bacteria; phylum Bacteroidota; class Bacteroidia; order Chitinophagales; family Saprospiraceae; genus OLB9. Next base: position 2,123 of record JBATLS010000577.1, read on the forward strand.
CAGAATTGTGAAAAGTAAATAAACAATTCAGGTTGGGTAGTATAATTGAACCATCGTACCTACATAGGTCATTGCCCTGTGGACGGCCTGTCTGAGGAGCCGGGTAGGCCTACCTGCCTACAGCACCTACCAAAAAATAACTTGCGGTACTTGCTTCCTAAATAGATTTGAATAACCTATTTCACATTACGATATTAAATATATAAAGACCATGACCAATAAAGTTGATGAATTGAGTACTTTTGTGTGACCAATCTATAGAAATAATGCCTGAAGTAAAACTTTTTTCTGGTACTCAATCCAGATATCTCGCTGAGAGAATTTCAGATTATTATGGTTATCCATTGGGTGACATCTCTGTCAAAACATTTGCTGATGGGGAGATGCAGATCGTCATCAATGAGTCAGTCAGAGGATCATATGCCTTCTTTATATCATCTACCTTTGGGCCTGCGGACAATATTATGGAGTTATTGCTCATGATAGATTCGGCCAAGAGAGCATCTGCCGGGTACATCACTGCGGTCATTCCTTATTTCGGGTATGCCAGACAAGATCGTAAGGATAAGCCTCGAGTGCCGATTTCAGCCAAATTGGTAGCCAATATCCTACAAGCTTCGGGAGTCAACAGGATCATGACTATGGATCTCCATGCAGAGCAAATACAGGGATTTTTTGATATTCCGGTAGATCACCTCAGGAGTGAAGCCATATTTATACCATTTTTGGCAAAGGAAGACTTGAGCAACGTTACTTTTGCATCTCCTGATGTCGGGGGTGTAAAGAGAGCCAGAAGCTATGCCAAATATTTCGAACGTGATTTGGTCATCTG
>JBATLS010000578.1:0-3458 GCA_049289435.1 Saprospiraceae bacterium
TCTGGTAGCATCAGAAAAAGATTCTCTGACGAATTTGTCGTGTATGTTATTGATATTTTCTGGCACAAAACAAAAGTAGTGAAATGAAATCAAATTGGAATTAAAATTTTTAGTAGATATGGCGATAAACACTTTGTTAAAGGTGGTTACCTTGATCAAATGAGGTCAATCAGTCTGCTTCGAGCCTGACAAGTCAGTCTGCTTCGAGCCTGACAGGTCAGGCTGCTAATTGTTACTGTCTTAGAATCCATTTTGCATCTAAAACTTTATATCAGACTTAGTGTATTAATGTGGCGTTTCCAAGAATAATTGGGAAGTCTCTGAATAAAAATCTTCATTATTCTTTTATTAACATTCCCTTCTTTCTGCGTTAAAGTATATATAAATCTGGTCATTTTTCGTCACAACCCTGTGACTTTTTAGGTTATACTTAAAATGACACAATTATGATACGAACATTACTTTTTTTAACAGTAGGCTTTTTTTCTTTGAGTTCCTGTACCGATATAGATGAAAATATTTTACCTGTCATAGGAATTTATCGGACACATGTAGTCGGATTGGCGGGACCATTTGATCTCATTATTACCACAGATAGGGGAGACAATGTGATTATCGAAGCGCCATTTGATGGTTTTGACTGGTACACCATCAGAGCTGATATTGACAACCAGACGGAGCGGACTATGGATATCGATATCCGGAATCAGGATATTGCCAGATTTACCAATTTAAAAGGAAATGGATTTTTCAGAGATGGGACTATTGAGCTGAGATATTCCATCAATTTTGATGGCAAAGTAGTCGATTATAAGCTGGTAGGCACAAAATTCTAATCATCGTATGATTTACAGTCGCAGGCCATGTATGATTAGAAACCATTCATTTTGATCGCAATTAAATAATGTCTTTCTCCATGGCGGCGACTGTTTTTTTAGAATTTTTAGTATGTGCTACATATTCCTTCGGTATTTACCCCCAACTTCATATAAGGCATTGGTGATCTGACCCAAAGAGCATGACTTAGCCGTTTCCATCAGCACTTCAAACAAATTTTCATTTTTGACGGCAGATCGTTGAAGTTTTGCCAATGCTATAGACGAAGCCTCAGGATGTTTACTTTTGATGGATTCCACCGTCTTTATCTGCGCCAACTTTTCTTCTTCTGATGCCCTGATGACTTCCGTAGGCAAGATGGTAGGCGAACCTTCTTTGCTCAGGAAGGTATTTACACCGATGATGGGAAGATCACTAGAGTGTTTGAGTGTCTCATAATACATGGATTCTTCCTGAATTTTACTTCGCTGGTACATGGTCTCCATCGCCCCAAGTACGCCACCCCTTTCTGTGATATGGTCAAACTCTGCGAGGACTGCTTCCTCCACAAGGTCGGTCAACTCTTCGATAATAAACGATCCCTGAAGCGGATTTTCATTTTTGGCCAATCCCAGTTCTTTATTGATGATAAGTTGAATGGCCATAGCTCTCCTTACACTCTCTTCCGTAGGTGTGGTGATGGCTTCATCATAAGCGTTGGTATGTAGCGAGTTGCAATTGTCATATATCGCATACAATGCCTGGAGGGTAGTTCGTATATCATTGAATGCAATTTCCTGTGCATGCAGCGATCTGCCAGATGTCTGAATATGATACTTGAGCATCTGAGAGCGGGCGTTCCCTCCATATTTATATTTGATGGCCTTGGCCCAGATACGTCGGGCTACCCGACCTATGACGGCATACTCAGGATCGATGCCATTGCTAAAGAAAAAGGATAAATTGGGAGCAAAATCATCGATATGAAGTCCTCGGCTCAGATAATATTCTACAAAAGTAAAACCATTAGACAATGTAAATGCCAATTGAGAGATCGGATTGGCACCGGCTTCTGCGATGTGATATCCTGAGATAGACACAGAGTAAAAATTACGGATTTGCTGATGGATAAAATACTCCTGTACATCTCCCATCAGTTTTAACGAAAATTCTGTGCTGAAAATGCAGGTATTTTGAGCCTGATCTTCTTTGAGTATATCTGCCTGTACTGTACCTCTCACAGATTTGAGTGCATTCGCCTTGATTTCCTGATAGATCTCAGGTGGCAGGACTTCGTCGCCAGTAATTCCTAGCAACATTGTCCCGAGACCATCATTGCCTTCCGGTAGATCAGATTTATATTTTACCCTGGGCAATCCTTTGTCATCATATTTTTTCTGGAGACCATTTTCTACGAGATGTTCGAGACCATTCTTTTTGATGTATTTTTCACATTGCTGATCAATGGCTGCATTCATAAAAAAAGCACAAATAGTTGCTGCAGGGCCATTGATGGTCATAGACACTGACGTCGAAGGATCACATAGATCAAAACCTGAGTATAATATTTTGGCATCGTCCAGACAACAGATGCTGACGCCAGAATTGCCGATCTTCCCATAGATATCGGGTCTGTGATCCGGGTCTTCGCCATATAGGGTCACACTGTCAAATGCTGTGGACAATCGCTTGGCTGGTAATCCGAGAGATACATAATGGAATCTTTTGTTGGTCCGCTCTGGACCACCTTCTCCTGCAAACATTCGGGTAGGGTCTTCCCCTTCTCGTTTGAAAGGAAATACACCTGCGGTATATGGAAACTCCCCGGGCACATTTTCCTGTAGGTGCCATGTAAGGATGTCCCCCCATTCTTTATACCGTGGAAGGGATACTTTCGGTATTCGAAGATGAGAGAGAGATGTTGTAAATGGTATGACTTTGATGTCTTTGTTTCTCACCTGATATACAAACTGATCGGAGTGATAAGCTTCTTTTTTTGAAGGCCATGTATCCAAAATTTTTTTATTTTCGCCGGATAGGTCTTCCCATATGGTATCCAATGTATCTTGAAGGCTTGATTTTACTACATCATCATTTACAAGTGATATAGTATTGGTAATGTTATAAGCCTGAGAGGCGAGTTCGGCCTGAGCCAAGGAATTTCTATCGTAATAATCATTATTTTCTTTGATCTCCGAAAGATATCTTGTTCTGTTAGGAGGGATGATATATATTTTTTCACTATCACCAGTAGGCAGATCCAAGGTTGATTTTAAAGCTGATTGGGTCTTTTGACTGATGATATTAATGAGATTTTTATACAATGCATTTGTACCGGGATCGTTAAATTGTGATGCGATGGTCCCGAATGCAGGAATGTCTTCTGGGTCTATGTCCCAAAGATTGTGATTGCGTTGATATTGTTTTCTGACATCTCTGATGGCGTCCAAAGACCCTTTTTTATCAAATTTATTGATGGCAATGATATCTGCATAATCCAGCATATCGATCTTTTCGAGTTGACTGGCAGCTCCATATTCGGGGGTCATCACATACATAGACACATCCGAGTGATCCACAATCTCTGTGTCCGATTGCCCAATGCCGGATGTCTCGAGTATGATCAGATCAAACTTAGCCAG
>JBATLS010000579.1:0-7233 GCA_049289435.1 Saprospiraceae bacterium
TACCTGTAGTGTTCCGGTCAACTCACCATACGCATAAGCAGGGTTGATCCTACCATTGATCTCTGAAGTATTTGCCTCTGAGAGTATATATTCGCTCACTTTGGGATCTGCAGTTCTTGCCAACCAATTGTTTTCATCTTCTGTAGTGTGCAAGGCTCGGATGAGATTGGTCTGAGTATAAGTTTTAATATCAAGATGCTCAGTCAATTCATCATAAATGGCGATTGCTGTCGGCAAAAACTCATCAATACGCCAACTACATACAAAATTTCTACCAGTCACAGGATTGACTATCCCGGCAGCCAACATCGATGCTGATCTTCCGTGTCCTTCGTCTATGACACCTACTCTTTTACCTTCCTTTTTAAGAAAATATGATATCAGTGATCCAGCTATCCCCTGCCCCACGACCAAATAATCAAACTGTTTTTGCCTAATATTCAAAGTGATTGCAGTATTTCTTTATCTTTTTTAGGGAGTGATGAAGCTACGAGATCATAAGAATGGTCAATCATTTTGGCAATCAATGCCTCATCCAAAGCACCTTCCATAGTTACGGTGTTCCAATGTTTTTTATTCATGTGATACCCCGGTGCGACGTCTTCATAAGTCTCCCGAAGATCCAAAGCCCACTCGGGATCACATTTGAGGTTTACTTTAAATGGAAGGGTATCGATACCGCTCAATGCGAAAATCTTATTGATGACCTTAAATACCAACGTATCTCCCCCAAAAGGAAAACCATCTGTGACTCCTTTTTTTTGCTGGCAGTACTGCACAAATTCTTCCACATTCATATGACGATAATTTACAATATGTTTATAAATCAGTCCAGACCTTGTAGTTATAACAAATGACCCAGGACATCTTGCTTGACTCTGATGTAATTTTCATTTTCAACTTTGGGTTGGATGACCATAGGGATTCTGCTATTCAAAGTGATATTTGATTTGTCGATGGCCGATATTTTATCCGGATTGTTGGTAATCAAATCTATGTTACTGATACCCAAGTCAGTAAGTATATCAATCGCGATGTCAAAATCACGCTGATCAGGCTCAAAACCGAGATGCACATTTGCTTCTATCGTATCATAGCCCAGTTCCTGGAGATTGTAAGCATTCAGCTTGTGTATCAAACCGATGCCCCGACCCTCTTGTCGCAGGTAAATCAACACTCCACCTGAGGTACCAATGATATCCATAGAAGATCGAAATTGCTCACCACAGTCGCATTTTCGTGACCCAAACAAATCACCTGTGATACATTCGGAGTGTATGCGTACAGGCACCGGCGCATTAAAGTCGGTAGTCTGATGTACCATCGCTATGTGAGGCAAAGCATCATCCTGACTCGATCCATAAGCATAGATTATAAATTCACCCCAGTTGGTTGGAAGATTTGCCTGTACTTGTCTTGTGTACACTAATAAAAATTTTGATACTGCAAAGATAACAAAATGGGTCGTTGAATGTTTTTTTTGATCGTCATATTACTTTTGACGAAAATAAATTGCGTATTTTTGCGCATCTTTTCGAAAATGGTCTCATAGTTCAACGGATAGAATAGGAGTTTCCTAAACTCTTGATCCAGGTTCGATTCCTGGTGAGGCCACATTCTTACTCTTTAAGTAGCACTCCTACTACTTATTTTTGTCTAATGTTTATTGTTTTCACTGATAGGATATTTAGCATGTTAACCACAAAAATATAAATTTTAGGATTTTTGTAACATTTAAAGCATCCACCCCGTCATCCCCCTGTACATGAGCAAAGAGAAAATGAAAGTCCTTGAATTACCATACAAAGATAAATTGTACCGATTTGCTTTGAATATTGTGGGCAATACATTTGATGCCGAAGATATCATGCAAGAGCTTCTGATCAAAATCTGGAATAGAATAGATCAATTCAACGAAATCGAAAACAAAGAAGCCTGGTGCATGACTGTGACGCGCAATATGGCTATAGATAAGACGAGAAGCAAGAAAACAAAAATTCAAGACATCTCTGAAGTGTACCATCTCAGTGACTCAGGTCGTACACCTGACATCAAGATGGAAGAAGAAGAGCGTTTTGGGAGCATCCTTGCATTGGTCAATCAATTGCCTGAAAAACAAAAAATCATTGTTCATCTCAGAGATGTAGAAGGATATACTTATCAGGAAATCGCTGATATGACCGAAACGACCTTAGATTTTGTAAAAGTCAGTCTCCATAGAGCCAGAAAATCGCTAAGGGATGCATTGCTTAAGAGAAATATAAAAAGATATGAGGCATAATATAAATGATATTCTGAATAAATATTGGGAAGGAATCTCCTCTATTGAAGAAGAATTGACCCTCCGTAATTATTTTGCTACAGATACGATAGAAGAAGGTCACTTGCCTTTCAAAGATTTATTTAATTATTTTTCGCATGAAAGTAAAGTAGTCATACCAGCATCTGTAGGAAAAAGAGTTATTGATACATTACTTGACAAGTATTGGGAAGGAGAATCCACGATAGAAGAAGAGCATGTGCTAAAAATATATTTCAATGGTCATGATGTGCATATGGATCACTTGGCATTTACAGACCTATTCAAGTATTTCGATCACCAAAGCAGTATAACTTATACAAAATCAGGAGAAATAGAGCCTACCCGTACTAAAGTAATGCATATCCAGGTAAAAAAGTGGATCTACTCAGCAGCGGCAGTTTTAGTATTGGTATTAGGGGCGACTGTAGTCATGCAAAACATCACACAAGATAATTCAGCAGTCGAGACTAGTATGGTACAAGAGATCGAAGATCCAGAAGAAGCTCTGAGAGTGACAAAGGAAGCATTGGCGTTAGTGTCAAGAAAATTCAGAAAGAGCCAAAATTCAGTCAAGGAAAACTTAGGAGCACTCGAAAAAGTCTCCATTTTTAAATAGTATTTATAATCATTTAATCATCAAATTTAATCAAAAAATCATGAAAAGTATTTTTTCATTAGCGATAGCTTTGTTCATAAGCTTAGCAGCCAGTGCTCAATCCGATGCGATAGAGCGATTTTTTAAAGACTATCAGGAAAATCAGGATTTTACCGTGGTGTATGTCAGTCCAAAGATGTTTCAGATGGTAAGCAAAGTAACAGATGGGTCAGAAGACAAAGATTTGGCTGACATAGTTAAGGACCTCAAAGGTCTACGTATCCTCACTACCAAGATCAATCCGGACAAAATCTACAAAGAGGCCAACAAAAGACTCAATATCAAAGAGTATGAAGAGTTAGTGACTGTACGTGACAAAGACTCCAATGTCAGATTTGTGACCAAAGAAAGTAACGGTGTCATCTCCGAGTTGCTCCTATTAGTTGGCGGTCAAAACGAATTTGTGATGATGAGCTTTGTAGGCAATATCGATCTAGCCAAGATAGCCAGATTGGCAAAAAAACTGGATATAGATGGTGCCGAACATTTGGAGAAAGTAGGGAAAAAGAAGTAAATCAGGAAAGGAATGCCAGAAATGGACATTCCTTTTCATCGTAGATTTGAATTCCCAGCTACTTTTATTTCGGACGTAAATTATAGAATTGATTTAAAAAATACCAAGATGAAAATATATTTACCCTGTACTTTTGTACTATTAATGATTGCAGCGGTGGACTTACCTGCCCAAAAATCAGTCAACACCATCGTAGATCAGCTCAAAAAAACAGAAAATTATGAAGGTATCTCTATACCAGGCTGGATCATCAGATTGGGTATCAGGATTGCAGCAACAGATGATAATGACATCGAGCAAAATGGACTTTTACACATCTCTAAAGGCATCAAGCATCTCAGAGTTGCGACCACTACATTGGATGTCAATAAATATGACCCTGCCGCCATTGTATCCAATTTTATGCAAAAAATGAGAGACAAAGATGGTTTTGAGGAGTATGTAAGTGTCCGAAGTGAAGACCAACATCTCAAAATCATGGTTCAGGAAGATGATGATGAAATAAAAAACATGGTCATAGTCAATGCAGAAGGGGGCGATATCGCCATGATTCACTTAAAGACTAAGCTAAAATACGAAGACCTACGACAAGTAAGTTTCCGCCAAATCACCCATGATTCTGGAAAAATATCAAGCCACAACGATTAATCAACCACATTAAACCAATACAAATGAGACATAGCGTAATTATTTTATTACTCATTGGATCCATCTTTTCAGAGTTGTCTGCTCAGAAAAGTATTGACCATATACTGCGAAAATACAAGAATGATCAGGGTGTCATGGTGATGAATTTCACAGGAGATGTCTTGAAAATGATCAATCAGTCGGATAAAAAGATACAAAGCACCATAGATGAGGTGGAGATTCTGGTTTTTGAAGAAAAACAGGACATTGATGTATCAGACAGAAACAAAATAAAAGGTTTGCTTACTCAAAATAAATTTGACTTATTGATTGATATCAAGAATAAAAATCAAAAAGTGCAGCTGTATGCCATAGAGGGTCAAAATTATTTAAATAAAGTCTATGCATCTGTCAATGTGGATGAATTTAATGCTTACTTCATCCTGAGCGGTAAAATTATTTTTAGTGAATTGGCAAAACTAGGGATGGATTTCCAAAATGTAGATGGCATGAAATTGCTGGATGGTGCTAAGAAAAAGAAAAACAAGTAAAAGCACTCCATGCCCATAGAAATAGTGACCTCCCCTTATTTGGTCAGGTAAAAAAGGTGATCTGGTCTAAAATATCTGCATCCCAACTCAATTTTGAGTAAATTTGTATCTCAAAGATAGGTATGTTGACTTTAACACTATTGGTATTCGGACTTTGGGTCATATCGGATGTTTCATCTACGAGTCACCGCATATTTAGGATACTTTTCTATGTAGTGCTGTTGGGTTTGTTAGTTGGTATTTTTTTAGCACCTATTCCCATATCACAACAGTTTTTGCACTTAGGCTTCAGCAGTTTTTTTCTTGCTGTGACGGGGTTTTTATTGACTTTAGCAAAGGGAAAAATCAAGTTTCAGGGTAGTTTATTGCTCATCATATGTATTCTTGCTTTTTTTCGCCCAAAGAGTATGGGTGATAGTTCAATCCAAAACGCACTAATTCCTAATCCTGAAGGTGAATGGCTCATACAAACTACTCCTGAAAACGTACTAAAAATCAGTCAAATACTCAAAGACAAGCAGGCTGTCATTAGAAGGGCATTTTTTCCTAAAGATGCTGAAAACACAGAGTTGGATGACTACTACGTGATCGACATACCAAAAGGGTCAAAACTCTCGGACCTGAAAACATTGATTCCGGCTGATCTCATCATTTGGGAAGAAGTCAATGAATTGATCCCGATGGAATTTCCTCAAAAAAATGAAGCTCCATTAAGAGGTAACACATCTATAGCCAATGATACCTGGGTAGCCAGTCAATGGCATCTGGGTCATCTTGATATGAAAAATTATTATGAATATTTTGCTGCAAATAATCTAGTGCCGCTACGGAAGGCCAAATTATATATCCTTGATACAGGTATAGATCAGAGGCATGAAGATTTGCCGCTTGGTGGAACAAAGTTCAGCGCTGACAAACAAGGTCATGGCACTCATTGTGCAGGCGTAGCAGCAGCCATTACCAACAATAACCTGGGCGTAGCCTCTATGTCTCCTTCGCCAGATTGGGTAGAATTGCATGGTATCCAGGTGATCAGAGATATCGGCTTTGGTAGTCAGGAAGATATCATAGATGGCATCATTCAGGCAAGTGACGAAGGCGCAGATGTGATATCACTTTCTCTAGGAGGGATCACCAATCAAACTCGCGAAAAAGCTTACAATGATGCCATCGAGTATGCCAATCGCAAGGGGGCCATCATAGTGGTAGCTGCCGGCAATGCCAATTTGGATGGTAAAAGATATAGCCCTGCGAATTCAAAAAATGTCATCACAGTAACTTCCGTAGATGCTACTGGTAAAAAATCAGGATTTTCTAATCATGTGGCCAACATTGAGATGGGCATTGCTGCACCTGGAGAAAAGATTTTTTCGACCACCCCATCCAACAAATACGAAGCTTTAAGTGGTACATCCATGGCAGCACCTCAAGTAGCGGGGCTCATCTCTGTCATGAAGTCCATGCGTCCAGATCTGGATACAAAACGTGCATTCCAACTACTCAGTACGTCAGGATTAGATTCTGACAATACTTCCAGAACGGGAAAAATCATTCAACCCAGTGCCGCCATTAAACTATTGAAGTGATCATCCGCCAATTGCTTTTTTAGCTTTTTGATGATTTTTGTTACGACTACTTCAGGAGATGAGTTATTTTTTATTTTCAGCCTGGATAATTTATAGATGGGTGTCCGGGTTTTCAAGATTTGACGAATGATCTTTTGTTTTTCTTGGATACTTTTGCTGTACAAAAGCGGTCTGGATACATCATTTCCTATTCGAGTGACCATATCTTCAACAGAACTTTCCAGATAGATGGTCACGCCTTTCTGATATAGTATATCCATCAATCGATTATGGCATGGTAAACCACCTCCAGTAGCGACGACTCCATGGCTCAGCTTCCAGTTAGAGATCAATTCATGTTCAAGTGTTCTAAAATAACCTTCCCCTTTCTGAGCAAAGATATCAGAGACAGTTTGACCCTCTATGCTTTCGATGAGTGTATCTGTATCGTAAAACGGAAATTGCAACGTTTCGGCCAGCAATTTTCCGATCGTGGATTTACCACTGCCCATCATCCCAATTAGAAATATCAACATATATTTTTCTTTAATTCTTATAGTGATTGAAAAGATTTAAAAACGTATTCTGAATACACTTCACTATTGCAAAATAACGTAAATTTAATTAATTTGCAATAAAAGCATATACATTTAACGAAGTGATTTTGATGGAAGCGTTTCCACCCATACCAAGAGATAGGACAACTAAAGTTGGTTGTGCAGTTTAAAAATCGTTGTTAATACAAAAATTAATACCTTTGCGACATGGCAGCAAATACATATGGAGAAATATTTAGAGTGACCACATTTGGTGAGTCACATGGCAAGGGCATAGGTTTGATTATAGATGGTTGTCCAGCAGGAGTAACTATAGATGAAGACTTTATTCAAACTGAACTTGACAGGCGCAAACCAGGACAATCCCGGATAGTGACCCAACGAAAAGAAGACGAGAGTTACGTCATCCAAAGTGGAGTGTTCGAAGGTAAAAGTACGGGTACACCGATCAGTATTTTCATT
>JBATLS010000580.1:0-11059 GCA_049289435.1 Saprospiraceae bacterium
AGGACAAAATCTATATCGATCATGTATATCGAGAAGAAAAAACGACCAGGGTGGTTTACTATAAAAAGGACTATGAAGAATCACCTGGCTGGGGATGTAGTATGAATGAAAGAACTGAAGCACCACACCAGACTGGAGATTTAAGAATGGTAGATGATTGCGTATTGCGCAGTTATCGATTGGCACAGGCGACAACGACACAATTCAGCAGTATATATGGAAATAATCTGACCAACATCATGTCAGCGGTAGTCACCATCATCAATCGGGTCAATCAAGTCTATGAATCAGAATTGGCAGTAAGATTGGTTTTGGTAAATAATACCGATCAATTGTTTTATATAAGCCCCACTACTGGTGGTTATTCCAATGACGGATCAGGCACTGATTTAACAGCAAATCAAAGCAATTGTACATCAGTCATTGGATCATCCAATTACGATATAGGTCACGTATTTGGGACTGGTAATGGTGGAGTAGCTGGTTTGGGGGTAGTTTGTAATTTGTCCAACAAAGGCAGGGGTTATACCGGCAGACCAAATCCAGTTGGAGACCCATTTACCATAGATTATGTATGTCATGAAATTGGGCATCAGTTCAGCGGAAATCACACCTTTGCGGGATGGCTCGGATCTTGTGGTGGAGGCAACCGCAACAATTCGACAGCTATGGAGCCTGGCAGTGGTACGACGATCATGGCTTATGCTGGTATTTGTACTTCCACTCAAAATGTGCAGAGTAATAGTGATCCGTTTTTTCACGCAATTAGTTTACAAGAAATTAAAAATTATATTACATCAACTGGAAATTCATGTGATTCGTTGATCAATACGTATATAAATACGCCCCCTGTTATTTCATCCCAAAGCAATTATACCATTCCCATATCTACCCCTTTTGCTTTGACATTGAGTGCTACCGATCCCGAAAGTAACCCTATGACTTATACTTGGGAGCAAATGGACAATGTCAGTGGTGACATCACCAACTCACCAATGTCAGGCAATCTTTCTGGTCCGATGTTTAGGAGTATCGGTCCGACTGCATCGCCAACCAGATATTTCCCCAATATAACCACTGTTTTGTCCGGCAGTTTATCCAATACCTGGGAAGTTTTACCCTCAGTATCACGTACTCTAAATTTCAGAGGAGTGGCACGTGACTTTACCGGAGTTGCTGGATGTATTTCAAAAATTGATCTCACTGTAACTACTGTGGCCACTGCTGGGCCATTTATGATCTCTTCTCAAAATAGTGCAACAACATGGCTCGAAGGACAAAATGTATCCATTACCTGGGACGTAGCAGGTACGACTGCCAATGGCATCAATTGTAATCTAGTCACTATTTTATTATCTTATGATGGGGGCCTCACTTTTCCTGTGATGCTTAACGCATCCACCGCCAATGATGGTCAGGAAAACATAGTCGTACCCTCAGGCATCACAAGCACAGCGAGAATAAAAGTCCAATCGGTAGGAAATATATTTTTTGATATTAATAACACCGATATCATCATAAACAATGGTAGCCCAAGCTTTGATGTGACGGTCAATCCAAATGCTCTGACCTTATGCAATAGTCAATCTCAGAGTGTAAATGTAAGCATACAAAGCATATTAGGTTTCAATAGCTCTGTCACTCTGACTACCTCAGGTTTTCCTGCATCTATTTCGAATACTATTTCGACCAATACATTGTTGCCAAATCAAAATACTAATATTCAATTTGCACCATTAAACACACCTGATGGGATATATAATGGATTGATCACTGGAGCTAGTGGAGCCACGGTACAAAATAAAAATATTTCGATCTCGATCATATCTCTACCAAGTACGAGTCTGGTAGCTCCCGCAAATAATGCCACTGAAATAAGTAACCAGCCCTTATTGACATGGACATCCTCCACTCCAGGCTCCAATTATGAAGTTCAAGTTGCTTTAGATGCATCCTTCACAACCATTGTTCTCACGTCCAGTACCGTCAATGCTTCCCTGCAACTCTCTAATAATTTAAATAACGGTACATCTTACTTTTGGAGAGTTAGGTCCACAAATGCCTGTGGTCTTGGATCTTGGTCGGGCAGTTTTACTTTTGTGACAGCACAATGTTTTATATATCAAGCCACAGACCTGCCTATAAGTATTTCTGCTTCTGGTACTCCGACTATAAATTCATACATCACCATAACGGATAAAGGTACCATAACGGATCTTGATATAGTCAATTTGATGGGTTTGCATACATATATATCAGATTTGAGATTCCGAATATATACACCTTCAAACACTAATCAAATATTTTGGAACAGACCTTGCGACAATGAAGCTAATTTCAATATTAACTTTGATCAATCGGCACCAAACAGCAATTGGCCATGCCCACCGATCGGTGGGGGTACTTATACTCCATTACCCACCCTTACCCTGAATACTTTTATTGGACAGTCTTTAAAAGGCCGATGGAGATTACGCGTTGATGATCTAGGCAACCTTGATGGCGGCAGTCTTCAATCATGGGGCATCAAAGTATGTGCTACAGGATTTTGTAGGCTGATCGTTGACAATACGCTGACTTCAGGCGTTGGATCCCTGCAAGCTGCTATAGACTGTGCCGCGAGCGGTGATACCATTCTATTTGCTCCATCCCTTAATAATACTGTCATAAATTTGGGTAGCAGTGGATTGAATATTTCCAAAAATTTAGTCATCTTAAGCAACCAAGCAAACAACATCACCCTTACTTCTTCGTCTTTGTCAGGTACAATTGTCAATTCTGCTCCCATCGCTGGGATTGGTCTAAAAATCATTGGAATTTTCATTCACTCTTCGAGCATATCCCATCAGGCAGTCATCAACACGGGAAAATTAATCTTAGAAAATGTGGTCATACTAAAACCTGTCGCCAGCAATCAGCCTCCAATCGTGAATCAATCTAATGGTATAATGGATATTTTGGGCAATTGTGCCATAGAAGTGGAATAAATAGAGTCTGCAATAAAAACCTACACATTTTTAAAAAATTGAGATCAGGTTTGGTGCTGGGCACTCTCTGGAATCTTAAATTTTGTGCCGTTATTGGACGTTATCCTTAAAATTTCTGTTTAAGCATGTTAGATTTTTATCTTGACAGAGTGCTGGAATAAAAACCAAAGGGGCATAAATCACTGATTTATACCCCTTTGATGCTATAGATAAACAAATCTTACTGTTTAGCATCGTCGTTGTATGCATCTCTGATGCACACATATTTTCCATCTCTTTTTTCGAAAACAGATAAATATTTTCCTGTTCTGACTACCGCTCCAGTGGAGTCAACAGTAGTGGACTTCCCGACCTCCACAAGGAGATCGCCAGAAACTTTAATATCAACCGTCTCAAAACTTGTTTTGTTTTTACCGCTATCAGCAATATTTTTTACAATACTTGCTTTGATAGCATCTTTGCCTGAAAGCATTGGACCATTATTGTCCAGACTCATAGCATCATCAGAATAATATGCGACGACTGCATCAGCATCTCCAGCATTCATACCGGCAGCAAACCCATTTTCCAAGGCTTGAATGTCTGCTTTAAGGGCATTTGCATCCACTTCAGGAGCAGCCTCGGCAGTCTCGGTTTCTGCTGCTTGCTTGCACGATGTAAGAGAAATACTAACTAAAGCAAACATCACTAACATCGCGTTGAATAATTGTCTTGTCTTCATAATAAATTGAAATTTAAAGGGTTAAATAATTAATAATTTGTCAAATGTAATTAAAATAATTTCAATATTTTGCAAATGATTTGTTAACACAAATATTATATTAATATAGGATGTGTTTTAAAAATTACCAGTTTTGATATTATTTTGTATTTTTCAAATTAATTTTATTTTATTTGTTTATCTCCAATACTCCAACTATATCCAACTATTCAATGATTCCAGAGTTAGATTCCCAGTAACATGTTTTTGAATGTCGTTGGCAACATATTTTTTATATTTCCCAAAAGAGTATAAAGACACCATTTACTATGACATATACTATTATATCAGACCTTCTTCAAAGGTGGCGTTGTCGATCGCGGTATCAGTATTGAAAATAGTAAGAGTATAAAATGAAATTTGCCGCTCGTAGACAAATGATGGAATTTTAAACATACTCTAAAGATGGTTAGTACTAAAAATATATTCTGATGTATTTTATTGAATAGATATATATTAGAAGGTAAAGTCAAATCCGCCTCAATTCTTCTGCTGATCCTGTCTGTCTGTTTCTGGATGATTTAAGCTTTGAGTTACCGAAGGTATTGGTCCATGATAACATAAATATTCGCTCAGCAAACTGAAATGATACATCTACCAGGAGATTGACATCTGGCTGATCTGTTGAGCCATACCAATTTGATGAAAGAAAAATATCACTGGCCGAAAATCTCAAATCACCCCATCGGTCACCGAGGTTTTTCTGAATCCCTACATTAAAAGACCCAGTCGCCCGCCATCTGGCTACACCCCAATAGCTGGGAGAATTATAATTACCACTTACTTCTATAGTATAACTTTCTGCTAGTTTTATGGTATTATTGATATTAAAGCCATAATTAAAATTTTGAATCTGCAATGGCTTTCCATCGAGTTTGAAATTAGTACGGACACTATTTACAAAAAAATTGCTCGTAGCATCCCAGCCGCTGATTGGGTGCAAGGGGAAATACAAATTAGCATTTGCTACTTTTGTATCGATCAGGTTTTGCCAGCTATTCACTTGTCTATTTGTTTTAGAATCCACAGATGGCACTATTCCAATAGGACTATCTTCGATACTATAGGAAAGTCCCAATCTGACAGAATTGTGGGTTAAGTCCAATTTCAATGCATTGGTAAAAGACGGTTGAATGGCAGGATTGCCCCCCAAAAGCGTCGTAGGATCTGAAAAAACCAAAAAAGATGCCATCTGCATCAGTCCAGGCCTAGTGATTCGTCGGCTATAAGAAAGGTTCACACTGTTTTTTTCGGTCAATTTATGATTTAAGAAGACACTCGGAAACCAAGTTGGATAATGCCGATCTACAATATTGGGCAGATCAGCGGCACTTAGGTTGGTATTGGTGTATTCATATCTGAGCCCTGCTTTTATATCTGTGCGATCACTTATTTTGGCTGAAATGGAAGCAAAGCTTCCGGTCACATTTTCGTCCAAGATGGAAAAAGAAGTGTAATCCTTCAAATTGATCCAATTTTTGGCAACTCCTGCACTATCCACCACAATATCATTGTCAAAACCTGTCTCTGTGTATTTGATTCCTGTTTCTATTTTGATGTTTTTAGCAATATCCATAGCATAATCCATTTTAACTACGCCTATTCCGATGGGTGTCTTTTTACCTATTCGTAAAGAGTATTGAGAATCTCCACCACCATTTGCCAGGGTGCTATTTACTTCATAATTACTGGGATTATTGATATTGTACTGCACCCAGTCCGCATCAATATTGAGTGTCTGGTGGTCTGAAAACTTGTGGGTCAGATTGATATTGGCAGTGTAAGATCTGGCATGATTTATTTCAGAATTAGGCATAGATATTTTGGATTCCAGTGCCCCATTCCTGAAGTAAGAAGCATAGTTAACCGCTTCCATATACCAGTCACGATCGAGAAGAGTGGTCAATACACCCACGACTGTTTTATCTGACAACTGAAAATCAGCGCCAAAACGTGCATTTTGACCAGTAGTAGGAGTATGAGGCCTTTCACTTCTAGTGTCAGTCTCAAGAAAATCACTGCCTTGCTTCACACCACGGTAATTGGTAAAAACTTGAGGATTCAGGTCATAATTGCGGTCATACCCTCCAAATAGATTGACAGATTTATTTCTAAAATTAAAATTGACACTTCCCCCATATTTATCCCCTCGACCACGACCCACATTGAGTGAATAGGTGCCGTTTAATCCTTCGTCACCCGTAGATTTCAAAACAATATTTATGATCCCGGCATTTCCTTCTGCTTCATAATTGGCCGGGGGAGTATGTATTAGCTCAATGCGATCTATGTTATCAGAATTCATGCCTTCGAGCATTTGGACTACTGCGTCCTGAGGTATTCGGGATATTTTACCGTTGATCATGACAATCACCCCTTCTTTACCGACCAAAGAAATAGATTTGGTCATCCTGTTGATCTGAACTCCTGGCGAACGTTGAAGCACCTGTAAAGCATTTCCCCCAGCATTAGTAATCGAATTGGAAACATTGACGACCATTCTGTCTATCTTTTGTTCAAGAAAGGCTCTCTTAGCTACAATTTCTACCGTCTGAAGCATGAGACTTTCATCAAGTGTCACTGTCCCTAACTCTATGACGTCAGAAGAGCCCTTTATCTCAAATACCGATGTATTTTCTTCAGGATATCCGACCATACTAATTTGACAAAAATAGCTTCCGGGAGGTATGTTTTGAAAAATATAGTTGCCATCATCATTTGCAATTTCACCTCTGAAAAAACTGGAATCTTTTGCCTCCATCAATAACACATTGGCATAACCTAATCCCGAACTGGATGCATCCATAACATTGCCGCTCACTTTTGACTGTGCAAAACCAAGCTGATATTGAAAGGTTAAAAAAACTATAAGTGTCGGTAATACAAAATTATTCATCTTGATTCTGACCATTGGTGATATATTTAATTCACAAGTTTCACAGTAATTCAGGCTTTCTGCCCTTTTAATTTTATACAAATATAGGTACTTATGCCTTATATTTTGATTTTTTATAAAATAAAAATTTTTTATTTTAATTAATTTCCAATAATCAGCATATTATTAAATAGGACATTTTACTCCTTTTCTTTTTGAATGATGGTCTCTGTAGGTAACTCAGTCTCCGACACAAACACTCAGCAGAGCTGTACTGAACTAATTTTACTTGATTCAAAACACTAATTCTACTTTGTTAAATTACCATTTTACAAGAAAAAACATGGTTTTTTATGAACTCTCTGAAATTACCCTACTTCCTGACGGATTGCTATACACTCAAATCAATTGCCAACCAAAGCGTAAGTGCTACAAGAACAAAATAAATACTCATAAAACTTGATGTTATAGCCAACTCCATGTTTGCAATTTGCTGAAGATTATTATCCAATCATCATTCCAATCTACCAACCGATGCCATAATCTTCTCCATGATTGCTGGAGCCGCCCCAAAAACTGCCATGCTCCCAATCAAAATAAATAGCATTGACAGGGCCACTGGTACGATCTTGAAAACTTAGAGTATAACCCATCCTTTGCAACTCCTTTCTGGACCAAGGTGGCATGGCATCATTGAGCGTAAGTGCTCCTGGTTTTCGCTCATGATCTCCAAAGGATGAGTACATTTGGTATGTCTTAAAACACGGTGCTTCGCAAGCTTCCTGGACAGTCATGCCAAATTCCACCATATTGAGAAAGAACTGAGTAAGCAGTTGATCTTGTTCATCTCCGGCTTGCTTGGCAAATGCCAAAAATGGCTTTCCGTTTTTTAATGCCATACTCGGAGTGAGCGTAACTCTAGGTCTCTTTCCTGGAGCTAGCACATTGTACGGGCCATCCTTTTCGTTAAGTACGAAAGATTGCATCCGCTGGCTCAGACCTATACCAGTATTGCCAGCAATGCAAGCAGGCACCCAGCCACCACTTGGAGTAAATGACACTACCCAACCTTCCTTATCGGCAGCAATCACAGAAGTAGTACCTGATTGAAAATCACTCAAATATTTATCATCCAATGATCCTGTCTGTGCAGCGGTGTCTTTGACAGGAGTCAGATATTTTGAAAATGGATTTACTTTCCCTTCAAACTTATAAGGATCGCCAGGCCCTGCTTTAGGGTCATTTCGCTCCCAATTGATTTGTTTGATTCTTTCTTTTGCATAGTCTTTTGACATCAAAGTTTGTATAGGCTCAGCTGGTTCAAAGTCTGGATCTCCATAATAAAAATCCCGATCAGCAAAGGCTAGATTCATGGTTTGATACAAAGTATGGATGTATTTAGAAGTATTGTATCCCATAGATTTAAGGTCGAAATTTTCTAGCATATTTAGTGTCTGCAACATGACTGGCCCTTGTGTCCATTGCTGGAGTTTATAGACTTCGATCCCTTTGTAAGTAGTCATGAGTGGTTCTTCTATTTTGACTTTCCAGTTGGCAAGATCTGATGTACTGATCAATCCTCCTTGTTCTTGGGTTCCTCTCGCTATTTCTTCCGCTATATCGCCTTTGTAAAAACGGTCATATGCTGCCATGATTGCTTCCTTTCTGGTCTTTCCTTTTTGCAAAGCGTTTGACTCAGCTTCTATCAATTTGTTAAGAGTTGCCAAAAGATCTTTCTGAACAAATATTTCTCCTCCTACTGGTGCTTCTCTTTTCGAACCCAAGTGGGGCAAAAATACCTTGGTAGAATATGGCCATTTTTTAATTTCATTTTTGCCCCGTTCTATTGCATTGGCAGTTTGAGTTTCTATAGGATATCCAGCCGCCAGCTCCATAGCCGGTGCTAATACTTCTTTGAGACTCATAGTACCGTACTCAGCAAGTACCGTCATCAAACCACCAGCTGTGCCAGGAGTCACTGCCGCCAATGGTCCAAATTGAGGCGGATAGTTATCATATCCTTTAGACTTGTAATATTCGACAGTTGCTCTCCCAGGAGCTACACCCAATCCATTGATGGCTATGACTTTTTTGAGCTTGGGATGATATATGAGTGCTTGCAGTTCACCGCCCCAGCTCAATACATCCCACATGGTACATGTAGCAGCGAGCATAGCGCAAGAAGCATCTATAGCATTGCCACCTTTAGAAAATATCATAGCACCAGCAGTTGCAGCCAGAGGTTTGCCAGTGATGGCCATCCAATGTTTTCCGTGCAATGGTGGCTTTTGGGTCTGAACAGGAAAAGTATTGAATGACTGTGCTGATAAAGAAAATATACACAAACAAAAGAAAAGAATTGACAATGCATTATTCATTTGATTTATTTTTTTTTATAAAGATAGGAGAAAAATAAATACTCTGAAAAACTAAAGTATTTTAATTTCTTTTGCGAAACCAACTTTTCATACAATAATTTACAATACTAACTGATAATCAAGCTATTAATACTAAGTATCCTTTTGCATTATTTAGACAACAACTTTAAAATATTTTCAAAGTATAGCACCCATTGCCATTTATTTATAAGTATTTTGCTGGTTTCAAATCATGATAGTGAAACACATCTCGTCAAGGCATTTCAAAATAAAATGTAATACTTTTATTCCAATAGCCTATCTTTGACTTATCCAAAAATGTATTAAAATTAATTGAAAATGATCGACTCAACATATATACCAGCTTTTAGCATGTCGAAATTTTTAAGACTGAAATGTAGTTATACTATTCTTCTAGTCTTATCGCTTTTCGTAACCAACTATACAATTTCACTTGCACAAACTGACAGCATTGATGCTATTGTAAAACAATTCATTGATAAGGAACATATCACCGGCCTATCTGTGGCTATCATACAAAATGGTGCCCCTATTTGGAATAAAGGATATGGGCTTGCAAATGTAGAACATAGGGTGCATGCAAATGACCATACGGTGTTCAGATTAGCATCAATAAGCAAACAGTTTTTTGCTACTGCCATCCTAAAGTTGGTTCAAGATGGTAAATTATCTCTTGATGATGGTATTTCGAGTTTCTTTAGAAAATCACCCGATATCTGGCAATCCATCAAAATTAAGCATCTGCTATCTCATACATCCGGCTTGGCAAGAGAAGCTCCAGGATATGACAATTTCAAACTGCAAAGTGATATCTCCATCGTACAATCTGCATATGAGCTTCCTTTAGAATTTCCAACTGGTCAGAAGTATCAATATTGCAATCTTGGATACTATATGCTTGCAGAGATCATTTCGCAAGTGAGCGGAAAGCCATGGCAAGATTACATTCAAACCGAGCTATTTGATATAGCAGGTATGAAAGACACATATTTGACAGATTTTTACCCGACCATACCAAATAGAGCAAATGGTTATGTAGTAAATAATGGCTCAGTGCTCAATGCAACACCCATGATATCTATCAGGCCGAGTGGTGGTTTTTTGTCCACCACATCAGATATGATCAAATGGGACAAAATATTGACAGATCAAAATTTGATCCTGAATCAATCCAACTGGACACTATTGTGGCAACCTTTTATCAAGGTCAATACCAATGATACATCCAATGCTTATTATGGTTTTGGGTGGACAGTGGATACCTATCAAGGGCATAAAGTCATCAATCACGGCGGGAGCAATATGGGATTCAAGACCCAATACTCCAGATTTGTGGACGACCACTTGTCTATCATAGTATTGACCAATACAGATCATGCAAAGCCCAATAATTTGGTGCTGGAGCTGGCAAATTTTTTGCTAAAAATGTCAAAATAACTTCGCTTATTCGCCGTAATTATTGAAATTAATCCTTGGTGTCACTACACTGATGGCTCTTGTTGGCTTAAACAATGAAAACTACCCAATCCCCAGATGATATCGACAGAATCGATGCCCACTACTTCCCTTTCGGGAAAGCATTCCTGGATGATTTCTAAGGCAAGCTCATCATTTTTATCGTCTCTGAATGTAGGTACGATGACGTTTTTGTTGGAAATATAGAAATTTGCATACGAAGCTGGCAAACGTTGATCTTCATAAACCACGGGAGCTGGCATAGGTATTTCTACAATGTTTAAGGGTTCGTCATTGGACAGTCTCATCTTTTTGAGTGATTTGAGATTGTCCCTCAAAATATCATAATTTTCATCATTCTTATTGTGCTCCACAGCGGTGATCACCGTATCGGCATTCACAAATCGAGTGATGTCATCTATGTGCCCGTCGGTATCATCACCTACGATTCCTTCATCGAGCCAAAGTACTTGTTGACCGCCATAATATTCTATGAGGTATTGTTCGATTTCATATTTAGACAGATGTGGATTTCTGTTTTTGTTTAGCAGGCAGGCAGTGGTCGTAAGTATCACTCCATTGC
>JBATLS010000581.1:0-6131 GCA_049289435.1 Saprospiraceae bacterium
ATATAGTCCCGAAGGTGCAAAAATAGAAATATATACTACCAAAGATGGACTCTTCATCAGAGACTATGGTGATGGAATAGATCCAGCCATTCTGGACAAAATAGGTAAAGAACACATCGACAAATCAGACAATGAAAGTGGCTCAGGTATGGGACTCATGTTGGTGAGTAATCTTTTGCTTGGCTCGGGTCTAAAGCTTCATTTCGAAAATGCAGTAGGTGGTGGCACCTTAGCAGGATTGAAGATGGGGTAATGGAAAAATATTTTATATTGATTTAAAAAAGAAAGGAGTAAATATACACTGGACTTACTCCTTTTTATTCTATTAAGTTCAGGCTAAAAGATCATGGATCAATGACCGGACTATCTACAGGCGGTCTAGATGACCAAATGATATCTGATCCCGATACACCACCTCTGATCACTAGCTGGCCATCTGGCTGCAATATGATGTCTTTGACTTGTTTGTTGTGAGTTTGGCTACTCCAAAGCGCATCTCCAAAGGAATTTTTTACTACCAAGTTACCATCTTGTTGAAAATTGACAGAAACCGCATCTCTAAAAGTAGCAAAAGTATATTGCATTTGACCAGTTGATTTTTTTATGATCCCCAGTTTTTCTTTATTGAGAGCAACAATATAAGTTTCATCTGTACTCGCTAACCCATCGATTTCTGTACCTTTAGGCTGTGCTCCACTTTTGGATTGTCCGGTCATGCTCATTTGCCCTACCAAAGTGATAAAACAAAGCATAGTTAATTTAAAAAAATTCTTCATTTGAATAAATATTTTATGATTGGAATAATAATGACCTACTCTATTCCAGGCTTTTCGGTGACCGCCTTTAAATGTATTAATTGCATTGGGTGTATCCCATTTTTGCATTCATTGATAGCCAATTTCTTTTTAGCTCCCTTAAGGCCCGCCTGCCCCGTAGCGGGCAGGGATGGGGTAATCTAAAAAGAAATTGCATAAAAGTGAAATTTTGGGATACACCCATTGCATTTGATTAAATCACTTCATCTATAGTAGAGTTACTTTAGTAAACCTTTACCACCATTTTGATCGTACTGGCCATTATTCATTTTCAAGGCCCAAACAATGGAATTATCTTGACGATAGATCACTAAGTTTCCATCATTTTGTATTTTTAAGATATTTCCTCCACGTCCGTTTGCATCCACTGCCCATTTGGCTTGATTGGTTGCTGTGTACAAGACTAAATTGCCATCGTTTTGAAAAGTGCATTTTGATACGCTTTGATTGTTGGTGTTTGAATTCCAAGCACTTTGGCCATTTTGGTATAAAACCAAGTTGCCATCATTTTCTAAAGTAAGTTTATATTGACCATTGGGCGATGTGATGGATTCGCCACGATTTAAAACCTGATCACTTGTAAGTTCTGCCCTGGGAGCTGCAGAAGTACTCGTTTGGTTATTAGTATTTTGAGGACTTGAGTTCATGTTAACAGCCTGCGAAAGACCTAAAACGTTCAATTGACTACTACAAGTTCCGCCTAATTTTGGTTCAGCAATGACCAAAGTTCCAACATGCCCAGACTCTCCCCATCCAATATATGCGGTTTTCCAGTTGGTAGAGAAACAAATATTCCGATGACCCCATTGATCTTGGGCATCAACATATATCCAATTGATTACACTATACGCCGTTAGATCTCTACACTGAAAAGGCTTTTTAGCAAGATTTTCACCAAAGCCGGTGTTCCCTAAATTATAACACCATTGGCCACTCGGGATATCTTTCCAAGCCGAAAAATGATTGGTGATTCTTGTATCTGCACTTTCTCCATTCGGGCCTTGATGGCCCATTCTATTATTTTTATCGCAATATGTGGCGTATTTACTTGCCACAATACAAAGACCTTCTTCTATACCATCATATGGTTTAAGTTTCCTGCATTTTCTTTCCTCATTGATCAGGTAAAATGCCTTACCACCTGATGTATAAGAGGTAAAATCTGAAGGTAACTCCAGATTGCCTAATGACATATGTGCCAAATTTAATTGTTTCTCTTCGTTGCGTCGGCTAAAATTAAAAATAGCAATGATGTCATTTGTTGTTTCTAATTTATAGTCGGTACATTTATCACATTGATAGGTGCTTCCTTGATAAGTAAATGGACTAGAAAAATTTACATTTTCATTAGGAACTGCTACATTTTGTGCATTACAAAAAATATATACTTTAAAGTAAAATATGCTGCTCAAGGCCAATTTTTTGAAGATTTTCATTTTTAATATTTTGTAAATTAACTTTAATTTTTCCTACTCTCTTATAAGGCTTTTCGGTGACCGCCTATACATTTAGTTTATTTTAATTGCCCGACACTGGCCCCCAAACTACTGCGCCATTTGCATTTTTGACTACGATACTGCCCTCGTTTGTAAGCTCAAAAGTGTGACCTGCATTGGTGTTTGAGTTAAAAATGGGTATTGGTGGCTCAGTCGATGGTGCACCTGGGATCAAGAATGCATACTTAAGATTTCCGCTAGGTTCTAATCTCAAAAATCTATTGGCAGATGGAGGATTCGGGTCGTTTACTTTAGGTAGAAATTCGACCTTCTTTTTGGATCCACTTTGGCGATCCTCGATAAGCCAATCATGGGACTGAAGTGAAAAATAGAAACTAAACCTTTGGTTGGGTGATTCCATATATTCCGTAGTGGCAGTGCCAGCGGTCCATATGATTTGGATTTCCTCCCCTTTATTGAGTATGCTTCCACGGCTCATTTGACCGTAGATATTGGATAGCGTGTTACAAAAAAGGGTACAGCAAAAAAGCATTTTAAGGTATTTCATTTTATTTTATTTAATGAATAATAAATTTCCAATTTCTTATCTTGACCCTACGCTGCCACAACCGTTCTCCTTACCACCACATGTACCTGTTGCCCAAAGTGGGTCACCATCACCACCATACCAACTGCCATTATAAAGTACCAAATTGCCATCTTTTTGGATTTTTAAAATAGTTCCAGTTCCGCCTCTACCATTTGTGCCAGTACTCCAAACTGCTTTGTCATTATGGTCGTAAGCAACCATGTTACCGTCAGGTTGAACCTTCAGTTTATTACCACCAACCTTATGTCTAAAGACTTCCTTGTATGGCATATTGTAACCTTCTACACCAGCTGCTATGCCATTATTATAAATAGAATGCTCGATGATAATATCTCCGTTGTTGAAAGAAGCTTTATACTTTTCATAACCATCAGAAACGATGCCTGCCTCTGTAAGTGATCCCGAACTTGATACTATATTTTTAGTTCCATTATTTTGAGCAATAGATTTGAAAGCAAGTCCAAATACAACAATTGTCAACGATGTTAATAATTTTAAATTTTTCATTTTTAAGATTTTACAATGTAAAAAAAAATATTTACCTACTCTTTTCAAGGCTTTTCGGTGACTGCCTTTATCTGGTTTGTACTGCAAATTTAGGGTCGTAAAACTGCAATGACAATAGTTATTTATAACTATACCGGCTGACTGAATGGGCTTTAGTAATCATAGAAAACGGGATGTAGTGGTAACCCAATTTAATGAAGAACCCGCCAGCTTATCCAGATTTTGAACTAAATCATTATTGAAACTTTTGAGCTGCAAATGGGAAATCGTGATGGATTTTTGGAAGTGATTGAATGTTGCATTTTGTACCAATTCAATACTTTGACCAGGTGACGTATTCCTACTTATTATTTATTTTTACTAGAGAAACTATAGTTTAGCCCCAAACCTATATTATGGAAATATTGGACTCTTGGACCAAGTTTTCCGGTGTTAACACCTAACTTGGAGTCATCTTCAAAAATCCTGAATTTGCGATCTTCGTCGTATATCAAAGTAGTGGTGATGGCTATAGAAATGTACTTGTTGAAGTGAAAATTGAGCGAGTTTTGCCATAGCTGGACATCGACACTACCTGGTCTTTCAAAAGTTGGGTTTTCTTTGTTTTTAAGATAATTGGTAAAGAGCTGGAGCTTGGTTGCAAAATTGAGATTTTTTATAATTTGTTTCCGATAGTTTAGATTCAAAAAAGATCCAAATTTAAAAGCCGCCGATTTGTCTATTAGATTGAATTGTGGCCTAATCTCCGGTATTCTCACTGCCAAAACATCCAATGCACAAGGCGAATAATAGATACTCAAATCTTTATTTGGACGGAAGTCGAGACCCACACCCAGATTGAAAGTAGCAGGTGATAAAAAATTCGAAATGATGTTTAATGGTTTACCTCTGGCAGAAGCATAGGGGTCACTGTAGCCAGGAGCAAACTGGGATTGAAAATTTGTCAAAGCGGTCAAGTGGAAGGTTTTTGATATTTGCTGTGCGAAACTCGATGTGATGGATAATAAGTCCCCACTTTTTGCATTTACGCTCACTGCTTGAATACCACTAGGGTCATCCAGTCTTAATTTGGCAAATGACTGTCCATAGAGCAGGTTGAAATCATTTATCCAGGTATATTCTCCTTTTTTCCACTCAAGGTGCACCAGTGCTTTGCCCAATACTGTGGTAATGTTATTATTATTGCCTGATGATTGATAAGTAGAAAAAAACGAACTCGAAGCGGCAAGTGAAGATTCAATTCGCCATGAATATATACCCATCAACTTATCTAAATTGACTGTGATAAAACTTGATGTATCTTTTGGATTTAGTTTAAGTTGGGTCTTGTAGCTTGCCCCTTTCATTTGGAATTCAAGTACTCTACCATTTTTTGGAATATTGATTGTAAACTCCCCCTTCTCATTGCTGATGGACTTTATAGAAGATTGAAACCCTTCTACACTTACTACTACATCTTGTACGGGTTGATCATACCTTAACAAAATGCCTTGCAAGCTCTTTTGACTTGAAGAAGTTTGGTAGGTAAAAGTAACTATCAAAAAGGCCATTGTGGCAAAATAAGTTTTAAGTAAGTCTTTCATAACAAACTGGTTTAAATGAATTTTTAATTAATACAATGAATTTAGCGTGTCATAAGGACAAAAGTAATTGGAGTGATTCTATCCCACAATAGTTAAAAATAACTATTGTAAGACATCACTCATCCTGATACTTTTGTACCAATCAAAAGATCAATTGCGATGACACCATCCATTCTTATAAGAACACTCGATCATACTCCATCCATTTATCAGGAACTGGAAGACCTAAGATGTCGAGTCCGATTTTTGGAAAATGAACTGATGCTTCTACCAAGCAATAAAAAGTTCAAATCAATTGCTGTATCTGAGGGCAACGTCAGATACTTTATTGCCTTGGAAAATATCATCATGATCGAAGCAGAAAGCAATTATTCTACCATCCACACTTTAGATGGCAAAAAGATATTGACCTCCAAGACGCTTAAGCACTGGATCAGCAAAATCGATGATGAACATCAGTTCATCAGGATACATCGGAGTTTTTTGGTCAATAAGACACATGTCTTGGGCTATGAAGCCAAAACCAGCAAACTATTATTATCAAATGAGAAATATGCGTATTGCAGTCGAAGCTTTAGGTCTAAGGCTTCACATCTTAATCTGAATACAATCAACAACATAGCTAATATTTAAATTTATCAATACACTTTTAAAATTTTATCATGAAAAAGTCAGTTATTATATTCATTTTTTTTCTTGGTCTTTTGATCAATCTTTCTGCGCAGTCGGTAGGTATCAATACCACCATGCCAGATCCATCAGCAGCGCTGGATGTGACGAGTAGCACAAAAGGCATGCTGGTGCCAAGGATGCTTCAGTCTGAAAGAACAGCAATAACGAGTCCTGCAAATGGTCTTTTGATTTATCAAACAGATGGTACTGCGGGGTTTTATTTTTGGAATGGTGCAGCCTGGACGCCGGTAAGTGGTGGAACACCTTCCGAACTACAAAAAATTACTGAGGGTAGTAACACGGGCTGGCGCATACTCGGAAGAAACCCTTTAAACTATGGTGATATAGGTTCAGATGCTATGGATTTATCAAATTCAACTGCAACATCAAGTACGAATGGGGCAACTGGTACTTGGTCCACCGCTTTTGGGACTAGTACTAAAGCATCAGGCATTTTTTCTACTTCAATGGGGGCTTCCACAACTGCATCAGGCGAAGCTTCTACCGC
>JBATLS010000582.1:0-3162 GCA_049289435.1 Saprospiraceae bacterium
ACATGCGACTTATCAACGGCGAAGCCATTTTTTGAAATACGAAGTATGAAGTACGAAGTACGAAATACGAAATACGAAATACGAAGTACGAAGTACGAAATACGATTTTGGAATTTGGAATTACGAAATACGAAATACGAACTATCAACAAATCAACAAATAAACAAATCAACAAATCAACATTTTCAACCTTATCAACACCAATTGCCTAATCCCTAAAGTCTAATCCCGATAGTTATTGGGAAACAACTAAACGGCTATTGCCAAGTAAAAAACAAATGAATGTTTATATATGTTATAAAATATAAATCGACCAAAAATGGATAAAGAATTGGCATCATTAAAAAGAGCACAAAAATTGGGTGCAGAAAAAGCAATCCGTCTCAATAAAGCATTGAAACAATCAGTTATTGTAGTAAAAGATGATGAAGTAATATCCATTGCTCCAGATGGGAATGAAACAAGGCTAGGTAAGGCTGTTTTTGGACGTAAAAAAATTACTAAGAAAGAATATGTCATAAAAGATGGCGGATAAAAAACTTAGAATTTTTGCAGGCCCCAATGGGTCAGGAAAAACAACCATAATCAAAGAAATTCAAAAACTATACAATATTTGCAGTTTTGTTAATGCAGACTATCTTCAAGAAGTTTTAAATAGACTGCATTATTTTGATTACTCGTTGATTTATTCAGAGGTGATTGAAAATGAAGAATGGATTGAATTTTTGCAAAAACAAAACAGACCAGCGTCGTCTCATTTGCGCAAAATATTATTTTCAAATTTTGATCTCATATCTTCTGAATCCATAAATGGCTATGATGCGGCGATTATATCAGATTTTTTTCGATCAAAACTTTTAGAAAGTGACCACTCTTTTTCATTTGAAACGGTATTTTCACATGAATCTAAAATAGATTTTATGAGAGAAGCTAGAACTAAAGGATATAAAATATATTTATATTTTATTTGTACACAAGATCCGAAGGTAAATATCCAACGGGTTAAAAACAGGGTTTTGCAAGGTGGTCACGATGTTAGTAAATTAAAAATTGAATCTAGATATTACCGCTCATTAGATTTACTTTATAACGCATTTTTACTTTCAGATAGAGAATTTATTATTGATACTACGATTGATAAAGGGGATGTAATATTAGAAAAAAATGGACCATTAGTTTCTCTAAAGGTAGAGCAGGTATCTACGTGGGTGGATAAGTATTTATTAAAATATCTAGATTAAATTATGTAATTGAAGTTTAAGTTTTTATTTGTATTAGTATTATGTTTCATGAAATTGTTGTTTTACAAAACGATACTTAAAGTAAATTAAAATGCAAAAAATTTAGATTTTAATCGTTTGATTTTGAGCGTATTAAAAATAATATTTTCGCAATTTAATTTCTTTTGACTATAATAAGTTGCTGAATGCTTGATTTTGAAAGCCCAAATATAGGAGCAACTTACGACCTATCATCTACCAGCTAAATGAAACCAGATAATCATCAACAACCTTATCAACCTCTATCAACCATCAACCCCTAACACCTATGAACATACAAATGGTCGAAGTAAATAGCGAAGCCATTTTTTGAAATACGAAGTACGAAATACGATTTTGGAATTTGGAATTTGGATTTACTCCCGATAACTATCGGGATTACGAATGACAAAGTACTCTTTCTCGCGACTAAAGACCAAAGACTAAGGACCAAAGACCAAAGACCAAAGACCAAAGACCAAAGACCAAAGACCAAAGACTAAAACCTAACCTCTAAAACCTAACACCTATTAACATACAAATTGTCGATGTAAAATCCCAATATCTAAAAATAAAAGACACCATAGACAATGGCATTCAGGAAGTATTGGATACTACTGCTTTTATCAATGGTCCTCAGGTCAAGCGATTTGCAAATGAATTTGCAAATTATTTAGGATCTAAGCGTGTGATCCCTTGTGCCAATGGTACCGACGCACTCCAAATAGCTATGATGGCCTTGGGCTTGAAACCAGGAGATGAAGTCATCGTACCGGCATTTACATATGTGGCCACAGCTGAGGTGATAGCGTTATTGGGATTGGTGCCAGTCATGGTAGATGTGGACGCAGATACTTTCAATATCAATGTGGAAGCCATAACTGCTGCCATCACACCTAAAACAAAGGCAATAGTACCTGTACATTTATATGGGCAAGCTGCAGACATGGAGCCCATTATGGCAATAGCTGAGAAGCATCAACTTTTTGTGATAGAAGACAATGCTCAAGCTATCGGATCAGACTATACTTACAGAGATGGAAGGAAGGTTAAATCCGGAACGATAGGACACATAGGGTGCACATCTTTTTATCCATCTAAAAATCTGGGAGCCTATGGTGATGGAGGGGCTATCATGACCAATGATGAAAGCTTAGGCGAGTTGATTCACAAAATTGCCAATCATGGTCAATCCGTCAGGTATTATCATGATGTGGTTGGGTGTAATTCAAGATTGGATTCTATACAAGCAGTGGTTTTGTCAGCGAAGTTACCTCATCTGGATGATTATTGTCAAGCAAGAATCAAGGTAGCCGATTATTATGATGCTGCTTTTGCGGATGTAGATGATTTGGAGACACCATTCAGAGCATCTTATACCACTCATGTATTTCATCAATATACCCTAAAAGTAAAGAATGGGAAAAGGGATGAATTGAAAAAGTACCTCGAAAGCCATGGAATCCCTAGTATGATATACTATCCGGTACCATTATATAAGCAAGAAGCATTTAAATCCACGTCCAAAGACAATATGTCACTTCCTAATACCGAGATATTATGTAAGGAGGTCATTTCGCTTCCTATACATACGGAGATGAGCGAAGCCCAATTACAGTATATTTGCGAGAAAGTAAATGCTTTTTTCTAAGGAACTTAGACACTATCAAATATGTTGAAGCACATATTAAATCATCCAAAATGGATCTTACTAAAGTTGTAGCACAAAAGAGGAAGTTTAAGAAAACTGATTTGGAGCGTTATTTTGACAGAGAAAGTAGGTCAGAAGTTAAACACCAATTTTTCAATGGAAAAGTAAAAAAAATGCATGGCTCTTCTTATAACCACAATAAGATTGCGGCACAGCTTACTTCTGCTTTGGTGGTAGAAATAGAAAGCAAAA
>JBATLS010000583.1:0-4356 GCA_049289435.1 Saprospiraceae bacterium
CCACAAAGGACACTAAGGTTATTTACCACAAAGAGCACTAAGATTTTACCACAAAGGACACTAAGGTTATTTTTACCACAAAGGGCACTAATGGAAATCACAAAGGACACTAAGGTTATTTTTACCACAAAGAGCACTAAGGGAAATCACAAAGGACACTAAGGTTATTTTTACCACAAAGTGCACTAAGGGAAATCACAAAGGGCACTAAGGTTTTTTTTACCACAAAGGGCACTAAGGTTTTTAACCACAAAGGACACTAAGGGAAATCACAAAGGACACTAAGGTTATTTTTACCACAAAGGGCACTGAGGGAAATCACAAAGGACACTAAGGTTATTTTTACAACAAAGGATTACAGCAAGGACAAAACCAACTCGCAAGTCTCGAACCTAAATAGTTAACAAATAAGATTTATAAACTATGGATGAAATATGAAAATTTGTAGTACACAAACCGAAAATATAAAAACGTTAAATTGATTATAATCAGCTATATATGACAGGGGATAATCAATATTTAATCAGCAGCAAGATAGTTTAGTTTTGCCTTACAAGTATTTGAAACTATTGATTCATTTTGTCATTGCTCAAAATATCTTTGACGATCATTTTATTCCACCTCATCACTCCATTTTGGTTGAGGTGTTGGGCATCTGAAAAAAATGAAGTATCACTAAAATTGGAATAGATGTTATAATTGACATACATTCCCTTGGCATGAAGGATACGGTCAAAATCCAGATTGTCAGAGCAGGAAAGATATAGTCGCGGAAGTACCGGGGATTGTACAAAACGGATGCGAGTATCGTTGGACGCTGCAAAAGCTATGATTTGATCCAATGCTTTCAGTTGTGCGATTTTGATATTACAAAAGTAAGAATTGCCAGCAATAGTGTCATATGGCAATAGGTTAGACTTCGAAAATCCTGCTGTATGATATGAATGATTTTGATGGGAAGGGACACTTTTTATATATTTTTTTAGTCCGAACCAATGAGTCATTGCAGCATAAATCATGGTGTTAATGGCTTTTATACTTTTTATTTCAAGCACTAAATTCGATAACTTCAGGTCTGGAGGTGAATTTGATATTAGATCTATGGTAGATTCTACTCCGTCATTAGAAAAAATATCGGGGTTGACTTCCATGATGATCCATTTTGGGGTCAATTGGGGATAGTACTTTTTTAGCAGATAAAGTGTCTGCATAGGTGTCTGATTGCTGGTGCCCATGACAAAAGAAGTGTATCCCGCTTCGGCATATACATCCGGATCAAAACCACGGTATGCACGCGAAGACCCGACAAACAATAGATCAATATTCTTAAAGTTGGAAATGTCATTCAGCATCTTTTGAGTGTGTCCATTGTGATCGTAAGGATATATCAGGTTTTGTCTCATGAATGGTGGTAATAAAAGACCACTGAGTACTATGAAAATAATATAAAATGCGCTGACAAAAGCTGTGAATTTTAGCATTGTGACTACATATATTTTCATAGATTCAAAATTGAAAATAGATAAAAGGCGAACCATTGGTCTGTCCTAAAAGACCGATCATTCCTACTATAAAAGAATAAAAAAACCACCTTGTAATTTGATGATTTCCTATAAATATCTTTTCGATTCCGTACTCTGTGTTTCTTCCTATCCATTCTACCATCATCAGAAAAAATATAGCAAATAAGGTAATTGCAGCCAAACCTTCCAACTCAAACTGGGGCATCTCAAAAAGTGAAGCTGAAAATATTTTTCCTATCATCAAAAATGCCAATCCAATATTTTCGGACCGGAAGAATATCCACAACAAAGTCACCAGAATAAAAGTAAAAACCATTTGAATCAATTGGGTGAACGTAGGAATATATGATCCTTCTGCTACTACATTGAGGTGTCTGCGATGAGTGGTTGCCAGCATCAATGGTAAAAAGCACACGGCATGTAAAATGCCCCAAACGATAAATGTGAAATTGGCGCCATGCCAAAATCCGCTGATCATAAAAACCAGAAAAACATTTCTAATACTTAGCCAAGTACTACCTCGGTTGCCACCTAAAGGAATATATAGATAATCCCGGAACCAGGTAGTCAGGGAGATGTGCCACCTGCGCCAAAACTCAGCAATATCACGGGAAAAATATGGGAAAGCAAAATTTTTGGATAGATCAAAACCAAATAGTCTGGCAATTCCGATCGCCATATCCGAATATCCGGAAAAATCGGCATAAATCTGAAAACTAAAAAAGAACGCACCTAACAAAAGCCCACTGCCGGGGTATAGATGTGGCTCGTTGAAGAATGTATCAGCCAGGAGTGCACAATTGTCAGCGATGACCCACTTTTTGAAGAAGCCCCAAAGTATTTGCTTACTCCCATCTATGGCTCTGGAGGTTTCAAATTTTCTCTGTAGTGTAAATTGAGGAAGTAAGCGACGAGCACGTTCTATCGGCCCGGCAACCAACTGTGGAAAAAAGCTGACATATGCTGCGAATGAAATGATGTCAGATGTAGGTGCGATCTTACGTTTATAAATGTCTATGGTATAGCTCAATGTCTGAAATGTATAAAAGCTGATGCCAACGGGTAAAACTATCTCTAAACCGCGCATCTCTATAGGATGCCCCATAAATGAAAAAGAAGCCGATAGGCTATTCAGGAAAAAATCAAAATATTTAAAGAAACCAAGTATGCCCAGATTTATGATCACGCTACACCATAAAAATACTGATCGCAACTTGTCGCTGGAGGACTGATATATTAATCTTCCTAAGAAAAAATCAGCGACAGTACTTACCAAAAGGAGAAACAAAAATCTATAGTCCCACCAACCATAAAAGAAATAGCTGGCTGAGAGAATAAATACATTTTGAACCTTTAAATCCCTGATCACCCAATACATCGTAAAGACAATGGGCAGGAAAATGAAAAATTCTAATGAATGGAATAGCAAAGGAGAAGTATTTTATGTTACCCAATGAATAATTAAAACAATTGATCTATTTTTTTCCTTTCAATAGATCTCATAGCCATGTCACCGCATGCACGCACGACTTTGTCCAGATGGGCAAATTTAGGATCTTTGGAGAGTCCCGCCTTATATCGTGCGAATATTTGTTGTGCAATGACTGCAAGTTTAAACATACCGTAGGCATAATAAAACACTCCATTTCCAGGATCTTTACCAGATTTTGTGGAATAGTCATGCAATAATGTTTCTCTGGAAGCATTGCCCGGAAGTGTAGTGGGGCTGAGATTGATGGCTTGCAGCCAGGGTGGATCATCCGCATTGACCCAATATCCCAAACTACTACCCAAGTCCATCAATGGATCTCCGATCGTACTCATCTCCCAATCCAATATAGCTCTAACCTCATTATTTGTTTCATCAAGAATAATATTGTCATATTTAAAATCATTGTGTATGAGGCATGATCCTGACAAATGGGGAATATGATTTCCAAGCCATTTAGCCAGACTTTCGACAGAATCTACTTCATCCGTTTTGGCATTGTAATATCTTTTGGTCCAACCATGAACTTGTCTTTCTGGATAGTTCTCAGGATTGCCCAAAGTACCTAATCCCACCTCCATATAGTCCAATTGATGCAAGCCAACAAAATGATCGCAAAAAGTCAGATAGATTTGACCCATCTGATCCCTTAGAGGAGTTTCCTCATCCGACATCCCTGATCGCAGTATCCATCCATCCACTTTCTCCATGATATAAAATTCGCTGCCAATCACCTCATGGTCGTCACAAAAGGCGATGGGTTTGGGGACTTTAGGAAAATGCGGATACAAGGCTGAGATGATGGTAAACTCACGCTTCATATCGTGTCCGGATTTTATATTGGCACCTACAGGAGGTTTTCGCAGCACCCAATGGACATCATCATTAATCGTAACCCGATATGTCAGATTGGAGTATCCGCCGGTATATTGTTTGATGTCAAAATGATCAATATACAGATCTGAATATTGTTCCAGCCAAGATCTGATCGCTGGTATTTGCATCGCGAAAGCACTGTTAACTTCCTTCAGGCTTTCCATTATTCTTTTGATTTTATCATGGTTAGAATGGTAGCTATTGCTACTGTTTCATTTGTCTCATCATATACATCTACCAGCCATTTTACGATGCCTTTGGTATAATCCTCATCTTCCCTTTTTTCTTGTGGTATTTTTTCTTTTACGGTAAGTCGGACACCGATGGTGGTTCCCGGATATACGGGTTTGGTAAATCTACATTCATCGAGGCCATAATTTAGCAATACTGGTCCTTTGTGAGGATCAACAAAAAGACCGGCAGCAGCTGATAATATAAAATATCCATGTGCTACTTTATGTGTGAATG
>JBATLS010000584.1:0-2277 GCA_049289435.1 Saprospiraceae bacterium
GCACTGGACGACTGGTGTGAAAGAATGTATAGAAGCGATGGAATGACGAAATACGAGGTACGAGGTACGAAATACGAAATACGATTTTGGATTTTGGGAGTGTGCGTGCCTGAAAGCTAATCCCGATAGCACATGGCGAATATCTAATAGCAAATGGCTAATAGCTAAAGACTAATCCCGATAGCTAATAACTAAAAATCACAATACTGGAAGTGATACATAACCTTTATACTCGTGGTCAGATTCAAAAACCGTATCTGTAAAATCATGCAGAACGTTGTATAAAGTATCGCGCTCTATGGGCTTCCTCCCCACTCTTTTGATGAGTTGTACCAGTTGTTCAGTAGTGAGCGAGGGTGATTGCTCTTCAGATCCTGCCATGGAATATATTTTGGTTGTATCATCTATAGTACCATCGATGTCATCCACTCCAAATGCCAATGAGAGTTGAGCCATATCTCTACCTATCATAGGCCAATAAGCCTTGATGTGGTCAAAATTGTCTAAATATATCCTGGATATGGCATAGTTTCTTAAGTCTTCTATAGAGGTTGTTTCAGGTAAGTGTGACAGTTGATTGTTTTCGTTTCTAAATTTGAGTGGTATAAATGTCTGAAAACCACTGGTTTTGTCCTGAAGATCTCTCAATTGCCTCATATGATCTACCCTATGATAATAATTCTCAATGTGTCCATAAAGCATAGTGGCATTGGACTTTTTGCCAAGTTGATGCCATATTTCGTGGATTTTTAACCATTGGTCACCACTACATTTTCCCCCTGCAATCTGGTCTCTGATCTCCGGATGAAAAATTTCTGCCCCTCCACCAGGAAGCGAATCCAATCCAGCATCGAGCATCATTTTCATGCCTTCCTCGTAGCTGATTTTATCCTTTTTAAAAATATAATGATACTCGACAGGTGTGAGCGCTTTGATATGCAGCTCTGGTCTGTGGGATCTGATGGCCTTAAACAAATTGGAGTAGAAAGTTACATCGTATTGCGGCAACACCCCTCCTACTATATGGATCTCTGTGACAGGTTGATCATCATATCTACGTACGATGTCCATCATCTCATCGTGGGTGTACTCCCAGCCTTCGCTACGTTTTTTGATCAGTCTGGAGTAAGAACAAAAAGTACATGTATAAAGGCATACATTCGTGGGCTCCATGTGGAAGTTACGATTGAAATAGGTATGATCTCCATGTCTGTCTTCCCGAATCCAATTGGCTAATGTCCCAAGAAAAGATAATGACCCTTTTTCAAAAAGTATAAGTGCTTCTTCCTCAGAAATTCGTTCTTTACGTACTACTTTCTTTGCAATTTCTCTTAGGTCTTGGGACAATGTCTGATCTTTTATTAGTAGTTGTAAGCTTTCACTCGTTGCCATTTAATATTGATTTAGTATCATTGTGAACAATAGAAAATTAAATTTGATGCACAAATCAAAGGAAATTATGGTCAAAAGAAATTAAATTGCGCAAAATTTTAAAAATTCCTTTACTTTACTCTTCCTTAATTCAAGATCGAATGATACTGACAGTTTTCAGGCAATTTTACTCTAACCTACTTTAAGACTTTATAAGGCATGTTGTCCATTGTCATTCCGATATTCAATCAAGACGTCAGAAAACTGGTATATACCTTGACCAAACAATGCCAAAAACTCAATATCAATTATCAGATTTTGTGTTTTGATGATGGGTCAACATCCAAATTTCGGGTCATCAATCAAGAACTAGCGTCTCACATCAATATCAACTATACTGAACTACAGGAAAACCTGGGTAGAAGCAAAATAAGAAATTGGTTGGGTCAATCAGCGTATTTTGAGTATATATTATTTCTCGATGGTGATAGCACAGTCCGCTCCAAAGATTTTATTAAAAACTATCTGAAACACTTGCCCACTGAAGGCGTCATCTATGGTGGTAGAAAGTATCAGGACAAAAAACCGAGATCCAAAAAGAAAATCCTTCATTGGAAATATGGGGTCAGCAGAGAATCATTATCTTCAAAAAAAAGAAAAAAAGACCCTTATCTCAATTTTCAATCCAACAATTTCATCATTCCTCAATCGATATTTGACCAACACCATTTTGATGAAAAAATAAATGGGTATGGGTATGAAGATCTGTTATATGCTTCAGAATTGGAACAGAAAAACATTCCTATCATACACATAGATAATCCTATCATACATGATGGACTGGAGATCAATACTATATTCCTGGAAAAGAATGAAAATGCAATAAAAAATTTAGCTATACTATAC
>JBATLS010000585.1:0-1893 GCA_049289435.1 Saprospiraceae bacterium
GGGAATTATAGTCGCTGATGGTCGAAGTCTGCGACTTCGATCCCATACATTTAGAATTTCCAATTCGTTAGCTACAGGTTTTAAAAAAGTTGTAACTTCGCTTTTACATTTAATATAATCAATGCATGGACATAAAATAGTCAATCAGAACGCTTTGCATTTCATTACTTTTACGATTGTAGGTTGGGTGGATGTTTTTTCAAAGGATGAGTATCGAAAAATAATTATTGAAAGTCTTATCTATTGTCAAAAAGAAAAGGGATTGGTCTTAAATGCATACGTAATTATGAGTAATCATTTACATCTGATTTGTTACACAAAAGAACCATTCTTGTTGTCAGACTTTGTGAGAGACTTTAAAAAATTTACATCTAAATCCATCACTGAATCCATCCTATCTAGCAGTTCTGAAAGTAGAAAAGAATGGATGATAAGACTGTTTACATACTATGCCAAGTACAATAAAAACAATAAGGCTTATCAATTTTGGCAACAGGACTGCCACCCTATAGAGCTACAAAGTCCTAAATGGATAAATCAAAAGCTTGCGTACATTCATTTGAATCCTGTGCGAAATGGTCTAGTAAACAAAGCCGAAGACTATCTGTATAGCAGTGCCGGTGCTTATGTAGGCCATGAAGGCTTCATTTATTTAGAATTGTTAGAATTAGATAATACAATTGGCTTTATAGATAGTTGATGATGAATTATAAATCAGTCAAGCGATAGACTGATACGTAGCATATTGGATCGCTCCCGATAGCTATCGGGAAGAAACTGCGACCATCGGGAATTATAGTCGCTGATGGTCGAAGTCTGCGACTTCGATCCCATACATTTAGAATTTCCAATTCGTTAGTTACATGTTACAAACTGCGACCATCAGGAAAACAATGATGATCGCGCTTATTAAATTATAGTCGCTGATGAAGTGATCTGAATTTACAATTTTATCAGTTTGCCCCTTGCCGTTGAGTTCCCAGATTTGACTTCATAAAGATACAGCCCAGTGGGAAGTGATCTTACATCTACGGTCAGTATAAGACCTTCATAATCAGCATTTTGACTCAAAACAAGTTGCCCATTTGCAGTGAAAAGATTGATGGTTCTGATACTTTTTAGTGAATTTTCAACCACAAAAGTGACCCATTCATCGGATGGATTGGGGTAAATTTGTACATCCAGATTGGTAATATTTTCTGTACTGCTCACAGGGTTGATGGCTCTTTTTACGGCCTTCATTGCATCTACTCTACCATAGCCAAAAACTGCATTCGGAATCTCTGACCCAGAGAAAGTGCCACAATTCTGGGTGGACATTTTGGGAACGGCAGTTGCTTCGATGATGTCTTCTATGAGCTCTACCCTACCTTCTAAGTCTCGGTTGGCAGAGATCATGAGTGCTACCAGTCCCGCCACATGAGGACCCGCCATGCTGGTGCCACTATATGAAGCATATCCCCCTCCCCGTATCACTGACCTGACACCTGACCCTGGTGCTGCGACATTGGGTTTGAGTCTAAAACTACTATCTATGGTGACAGGCCCACGACTGCTAAATCCTGCTATACCGTCAGTGATCGTGGTAGCCCCCACAGAAAACGATTGCTCAAAAATAGCTGGAGGTCCAGCTACGCTACCACAACCATTTCCCCCATCATTTCCTGCTGACACTACCACCACGATACCAGCGGCTTTCAGATTTTTCACGATGTCTTGCATGAGTTTGAAATTGGAAAGATTGCACCCTTCTTCTTGCGAACAATACCATGAATTGTTGATCACATGCGGTGAAAGGTCGGGATTTGGGTTTTTACCTTCCAGATCATACGGTGCCAACAACCATTCGAAACATTCGATATACGATGATGGACTACCCCAACCTCGCTCCAT
>JBATLS010000586.1:0-5294 GCA_049289435.1 Saprospiraceae bacterium
CCACTGTTCAAGGCCATCGACAGTCTGAACATACGTTTTTATATCCATCTTACCGTCTCTTATTTTTGTATTATTGATGTCATTGGTGCGTGAGAGAATATAGATTTCATCACTTTGTCTTTCCCAAACTTTTTCAGGCACTGGCATAGACAGACGTGCCATTCTTATGTTAGCTTTCGTAAAATCCTGGCCAAAGGACCTGAATTCAAACCTGGGCTTGGATATCTCACCAATAGATAATTCAACTTTGCTCATTATATTTATATTTTGATTTAATAAAGATACATTTAATATGTGAACTACCAAAATTGATAATACAAGTGGTAGTGTAATTATTTTTACTATAAAAAAGTACCTGAATACTTTTTCCAAAGAATTCAGATACTTTCTTTTTAATCCAGTAAGAATTATTTTTTAAATTTAGTTATTAGATTTGCCTTTTGTAGCCGTATCAAAAATTACCAGAGTTGCGGATCCGTCTGGTTTTCTGCCATAGGATTTTTTACCTGATAAGTTTAAAGTCAAAAAATCCAGAGAAGCTACCACAACGCCATTGGTATTTTCAAGATATACAGCATCGCCAGAAGTACTCAGACCAAATTCTATGGTATATTTTCCTTCAGTGTATTCTGTACTTTCTATATGAAATCCTTTGGATGGTATGATCGTTCCGGCATTGAGGACTCTCTTAGGTTTTGCTCCTGTTTTTATCCCTTCATCATAAAATGAATATCCGCTGATATCCACTGGAATATCCGAATCATTGTATATCTCCACCCAATCTGGGTCTGTAGCATCTTTAGTACCATCTGCAAACACTTCATTGATAAAAAGTTTCACGATGGTTGAGGCACCCACAGTGTATTCCGCAACTTTTGCCGGTGCTTCAGCAGGGAATAACGTGGTAAACCCACCTGCATTTTTAGCTTCTATATAATATCCAACTTTAGTATCTTTTGGTTGGACGGGTATTACTCCTTGGTAGCTATTATTGGATACTACTGTCATTGCGACTTTAGTAAATGTACCTCCTGTAGTGGTTTGGTAATACAAATCTACACTTAACACTCCTTTGAGGTCTGTGACTGTAGCACCTATGGTAACTGATTCTGAAGATTTTGGAGCGACTGGCGTTGCGGTAACATCGCTAATGATCGCTGGTCCGTCAAATATCTCGTCCTTCACACATGAAGATATCAATGCTGAAATAAGAAATATGGCTAATAAACTATTTATAATTTTCATTTTTATCGTTTTAAAAGTTAATTAATATAATAATTAGAAAGCAACTTCACATCTTACTCCCAATTGGTGGAAGTCTTCACCAGCCTCACCATTTGCATCGGCTACACTCTTGGGGTTTTTGGTGAGTACTCCATTAACATCATAACCAACAAACAATTTTCCTTTGCCACTGGCATATCGGTCATGATTGATGATCGAATAATTGAACATAAATTTTACGTTTTTGGTAGTATATACATTGATACCCGCAGTAATACCTTCACCTGAACCTCCTAATATGTCTTTGTCATTGAGTGTCGAGAAGTCATATCTGAGTGCCACCTCTATATCTCCCCACGACTTCCCTTTATTGGGAGCAGTAAATTCAGCTTCTGATTTATTGTACACCTGATTTCCGCCTAAAAGGAGATAAGCTGCCTGAACATAGAATCCTCCAAAATCAAGAGATTCCTTATTGTTTTTTCGGTAAGTTCTGTTATTTAATATTTCGGACACAAAATTAAACCCTTTGTGATAAGCTGCTATTTCAATATTGGTGCTGAAAGAATGATCGAAATCAGCTATGAGGTCAGTATCCAGAAATTTTTTCCTGTTCACATTACTTAAAGATCTGTTACTGTATCTGGCAAATCCATATTCTCCAACAGCAACATCTGTCTTAGGGGTGCGGTATAGCACTGTATAAGCAAGGTGTAAGCCTTGTTTTTTGTTGTCTCCAAAAGGTTGAAGTACCAATTTACCTAACAAATCCGTACCTTGATCACGCCCAAAGTCTTTATTATTGTCTTCAACAAATATCGCCTTTTCAGCATCTTCTATTTCCTGGAAGAAAATGCCCCCTACAGCAAAAAACCTTTTCCCAGAATAATTTAGATCTAAACCTATACTTCTGTTGGGAGACAAAGCACTTACGGCCATGGGTCTTTCCATAAACTTGACATATCGGGAAGACTCTGTTCGGGTCATGGAGAATCTTTGTTTAAAATTACCCATACTTGCCACCAAACCATTTAGAAAGTTGTAACTAACATATGCGTCCTTCAACTCCAACTTTCCATTGTTAAAACTCAAATCCAACTCACCATACCAATTTTGTGAAAGATCCGCTTTTACAGCCAATCTGGCTCTTCGCAAAGATACTCCGTTGCCTATTTCATTATAGCTTTCATTAAAAAAAACCTGACCATCGATGTTTAGTCTGAAATCAAACCATAATTTGTAGGATTGATCTTTAGACTCATGCACTAATATGCCATTTCGTGCTTCAGTGATTAGTGGAACTCGATTTACTACTTTTCCATACTGATCCAGCCGCAAGGTTGTGTCTCGAGTTTCCTGTGAAAATGTTATGTTTGCTGACAAACAAAACAGCATAAATAAAAATAATG
Organism: Saprospiraceae bacterium; assembly: GCA_049289435.1. Taxonomy (GTDB): domain Bacteria; phylum Bacteroidota; class Bacteroidia; order Chitinophagales; family Saprospiraceae; genus OLB9. Next base: position 2,634 of record JBATLS010000586.1, read on the forward strand.
CTCTCATGATTTAAAATTTTGTTTTGTTACTTAATCAATTGAAAGAATATGCTTTTGTTGAATTCTTAACACAAAAGTAGAGTCATCCAAAATATTAAAATATGACTTTAATCATCATTGATGACAATCTTAGGCATCATCCGCAATATAGTTTTACCAATATCTTCGTTTTTAGTTGGGATGCGTAGAGCCTTTTCGAAATTTACCAGTAAAATATATTGCCATGCTTTTTGCAAAATCAAACAAATCCATTGCCCTGATAGACCGATTTCTCAATCTGGTAGATCAGAGCGTTTTACTATTTAAAGAAGGGGTAAAGAATTATGTTAATGAAAATGCTGGCAACTTCAAAAACAATCTCATTGCGCTCGAGAATCTTGAAATCGAATCAGATCATATCCGAAGAGATATCGAAAATACGCTATACACGCAGTCTCTGATGCCCCAATTGAGGGGAGATATCATGAGACTATTGGAAGAATTGGATAATATCATTGACCTGTCCAAAAAGAATTTATTCCAGTTTGATGTAGAAATGCCTCTTATCCCACCTATCTTACACAAAGACTTTGTGAAACTGACTAAAATTTCTGTATCAGCAGCTGAGTCAGTCATCCCCGCTGCAAAATCATACTTCAGTGATCCGGCATCTGTCAATGAAAAAATACATAGAGTGTATTTTTACGAAAAAGAAACTGACGTTCTGGCTGATGTCATCAGAAGGAAAATCTTTAGAGAGATGCCTGATTTGCATCTAAGTGAAAAATTTCACCTGAGATATTTTACCCTTCATATCGAACATATATCTGATTCAGCTGAAAAAGTCGCAGACTTGTTATCAATTATGGCCATCAAACGAATAGTATAAAGACCATGATGATCCTGTTTTTTATATCAAGTGGCCTGTTTTTAGGTTGGTCATTAGGAGCCAATGATGCTGCCAATATCTTTGGCACTGCGGTAGGGACACGCATGATAAAATTTACGCAAGCTGCTGCCATTGCTAGTATATTTGTCATACTAGGGGCAGTTTTGCAGGGAGCAGGGACGACCAATACACTGTCGCAGCTAGGCAATGTGGACGCTTTGGGTGGAGCATTTACTGTGGCACTTTGTTCTGCTTTGATTGTAGCAATAATGACTAAAAATAGACTGCCAGTATCTACGGGGCAAGCCATCGTTGGTTCTATAGTAGCTTGGTGTTATTTCACTTCGAAGCCCGTGGATTACGGGATACTTACTGTTTTAGTCAGTTCATGGATTTATGGCCCTATTTTGGGAGCTATTTTTGCAGCTCTTCTGTACTTGTATATGCGAAAATTTATCCGCACCACCAGGATACATGTGATTAAGCTGGATATACTGCTAAGATATGCGTTGATTGTGACTGGTGCCTTTGGGGCATATAGCTTGGGAGCAAATAATATTGCCAATGTCATGGGTGTTTTTGTACAGGCTGCTTCCATCCAAATTAATTTTTTGAATGTTAATTTTGATACTGTCCAAATACTTTTTTTATTGGGCGGTTTTTCTATTGCAATAGGTATCATCACCTACAGTAAAAAAGTAATGGAGACCGTCGGAGGGGAAATCATGACTTTAACCCCTGAAAATGCTATCGTCGTTGTTCTGGCTCAAGCACTTGTTTTATTTCTCTTTTCGTCATCCAGCTTGTCTGATGCTCTGATTTCGATGGGATTGCCGGCTATCCCGTTGGTACCAGTGTCCAGCACTCAAGTAGTGATTGGGTCTGTATTAGGCATTGGTTTGGTAAAAGGAGTACAAGAAGTCAAATTTGGTGTTTTGCGAAACATTGCTTTGGGATGGGTACTTACCCCTCTATTGTCTGGTTTACTTACTTTTTTTAGCCTATTTTTTGTGCAAAATGTTTTTGACATTGGCATCTCAGAAGGCGGACATATATATAATTCACACAATGATATGACCTCAGCTCCCATTATTATCAATTTCTCAAATGATTATATTTATTTATTGGTCATCGCTATCATTGGTTTGTTTATACTCGGTCTGATATATCTTTACATCCTGTACATTCAAACAAAAAGCTATGATAAGCTGCATAAGATAAAAATGGCTCAACAAAAAGTACATTTGGAATATAAAAGGGCTCTTTCGGAATTAGAAAAAAATTTGCTTGAGGATCCAAATTTCCAAAAGGATGATGAATAATCTCAAATGACTTATTTCACAATCATTAAGGCCATTTTCCTGAAGGCCTGCCTGCTCTGAAGGAAGCAGAGAAGCGTGAATTTAGAGGAAATTTATGAAGCAAATTTCAAAAAAAAATTACTACTACAAGTATAATTTTTGACCATTTATTTCTTTCGACTTATACTCTAAATGAGCATGGAATATTTCATAAAAAAGCAACATCACGATATCAAAATTTAAATTTAAGCACCACGAGCTAATTTTTAGATATATTTAAAATATTTATAAATTAAATATATAAAAATATTTAAACTTCAAGTTAAATTATTATATTTACATGAATTTAAACAATTTTTTCACTAATTAATTCTACTTTGTCAACTTAGGAATTATCAGGAAAATCATCATGAAGATTATCATTTGGTTCGTCTTTATAATGTCTCTCTATATCTTTTTCCCTCTGTTTGTGTCTGGTTATCATTTGAGCAA
>JBATLS010000587.1:0-2082 GCA_049289435.1 Saprospiraceae bacterium
GGCTATGAGGGATCCAGTGGTCTATTTGTACGGGGTGGCACACCGGATCAAAATCTGGTTTTGTTGGACAATAGTCCGATATATAATAGTGGACATTTGTTGGGCTTTGTTTCCCTTTTTGATGGGGATGCCATCAAAAAAATGGACTTGCACAAAGCCTACATCCCAGCCAAATATGGTGGTCGCTTGTCATCTGTCCTGGACATACAGATGAAAGAAGGCAATCAAGAAACGCTCAAGTCTGATGTCAGTATCGGACTGATTGCCTCCAGAGCATATGTCTCGACACCCATCATCCGCAACAAGCTTTCGATCATAGGGACAGCCAGGGCTTCTTATCTCTCCTTGGCTGGAATTTTGCTGAAAAGCAAATATGACAACAACAAGATCAATGAATATAGTAACTATTGGATGTATGACGCCAATGTCAAACTACACTATAAGATCAACGAAAAAAATCAATGGAGTATCAACCAATTTATAGGGACAGACCATTATTATATGTATCAAAGGATGAATAATTCATCATTATTGACACAAAATGATTGGGGTAGTAAGAATACATCTATGAGATTCAATAGCATATTGAAAAATAATCTGGTCTTTAACTTATATGGGGGATTGAGTGATTACAACTCACAAATCAAAGGGGGATTGCTCGGAGATGCTTTACCCAAAACAAATTTTCTTTCTTCTATCAGTAGTAAATCATTGAAAGCCGAATTTGACTGGTCACTCAAATCCCATGATATCAATTTTGGAGCGGAGTATAGATATGACAAACTCAACCCTGGCTTATTTACGGACATTGACAACATTTCCTTTTCGATTTATGAAAATATGGAGCCTTTATCCACGACCAGTGTATTTGTAGAAGATCACATCACCATGTCTGAGTACATCAAAGCTAAACTGGGCGTGCGACTCAATCGCTATCTGGGCAATGGGTTGGTGGACGAGGTAAAAATAGAACCCCGACTGGAGTTGAGCTACTATCTCAAAAACAAGGGGGTCATCAGAGTAGCCTACAATCATATGAATCAGAATGTGACGCTCTTAGCCGACAACGGTTTGAGTTTTCCTACGGACTACTGGATACCCAATGGAGGTGCTTTGCCTCTGAGCAGCGCACACCATTACTCCATAGGGACAGCATTTAGCATCGGTAAGTTGGATGTGGAGATAGATGCATTTCACAAGCGATTGAGCAATCTGGCGGGCTTGCGTCCCGGCAAGGATATTTTTGATTATACTGTCCCGACCAAAGAAATTTTTGACCTGGGGATAGAAGGTAGAGTAAAAGGATTGGAGTTTTCTATAGGTTCCAAGTCGCCCAAAGTCAATTGGTGGCTTTCCTACACCCTATCCAAAAACGAGCGTAAAGCACCAAACATCAATGACGGAGCATGGTATCCATTCAATTTTGATAGGAGGCACGTGTTGTCTCTGGTGATCAACTATACCATCAACAAAAAGTGGGAATGCAATGCGGCTTTCAATTACTCATCTGGCAGATATTTTACTTTGCCATCCAGCTATTATTTTGATAATATAAATGCAGTTGGAAATACTTCTGATTATTATAACATCAATTACCAATATGAAAGATATAATAATGCCAGATTTCCTTCTTTTCATAGATTAGACATCGGCTTTAGTAGGAAATATGATAGGTCGAGCTTGACCTTTGGTCTATACAATGTCTATGGAAGAAACAATCCTTTTTATGTGAAACCAGTGATCTTAAGCGTACAGGATAAAGATGAAGTCATCCAACCGATTTATGAAAAAAATGGACTATTTGGTCCTATACCGTTTATTAATTTTAGCTACAAAATTCGTTAGAAAATGAAGAAGTTTACATTGGGTCGATTTAAGGATTATAAGCTATTTCTGTTTGTATGTATTTTTCCTATGAGTTGTCAGGAAGATCGATTTTACGAATTGGATTATCCACTCGAAAAATCCAGATTAGTGGTAACAGGCAATTTGATATCCGATAAGCAAGTGTCCATCTATATTACTAAATCTATAGAAAATTTTAAAGATAATAATACCCCAGACGCATTAGTAGTACGAGAT
>JBATLS010000588.1:0-4818 GCA_049289435.1 Saprospiraceae bacterium
CTATAGTACCACGGATGATGTTGAATATCCCAATACCACTGATCGAAGTTGGCCAAATAGCCGATCTTTGTATTTTTGATATGGATTGTCCATGGCTATTTGAAAAGATAAATAGAAAATCTAAATCATCCAACTACCCATGGCATGGTAAAGAATTTAAGTCAAAAGTAGTGAGAACGATTATTGGATGATCTCCATGTGTCGAATTTTGGTAATAAACGATGACATTGCAAATTTTCTTTAAGTCTGAATTTGAAAACATATTTTTGGAATTTCAGCAAGTCTTATGATGGCTCACGCTGTGGTACATTTAGCAAAAAGGCCTGCAACACTGTGCAAGCCTTATAAAAATCATCTTATGGGAAGACTGTTATTTCACTTCAATGGCTTTTGGTTTGACCACAGCCTTAGGAGCTTTCTTTTCAATACTGATATTTAATATACCATCTTTGTACGCAGCACTGACAGTGTCTTCTTTGACATTTTCAGGCATACTAAATGATCGGTAGAAAGATTCATAACAGAACTCTTTCCTGAGGTAATTCCCTTCCTTATCTTTTTCTTCATTTTCGACTTTTTTTTCTGATGTGATGGTAAGCATACCATTGATCACTTCTACTTTGAAGTCATCCTTTTTCATACCAGGCGCCGCAAGCTCTATATGAAACTTTTTATCGGTTTCTTTGAGGTTTACGGAAGGTAGGGTAGAGCCTACTTGTGCAAAGTTTTTGTCATTCCAATCAAAAAAATCCTTTGTAAAAAAATCATCGAACAAGGTCGGGAAAGCAGGAAACATGGTTGGTTTTTTAATTACTTGTGTCATAACTTCATGATTTATAATATGAATAATCTGTTATCACTACAAATGTGTACTATATTTGGGTATGTAATCAATGATGTAGATCGTTCCTTGAGATGATTTTAGTCATTGAGGTGATGTAACAACAAAAAAGGCTTACAATAATTTGCAAGCCTTTTGATCTGTAACAGGAAATAGATTATATATTTTTGAACATACTCTAAGTTAATTGTCGATCTGAATCATCTTTTTTGTGACTTTATGTCCTTTATGTTCTAGCTCGTAAAACATCACCCCTTTAGTATGCAATTCTTCTCTGGATATGACCACTTCATTGAGTCCTTTGTGGTATATCTCCTTATACTGCTTGATGATCTTGCCACTTATATCAAATATGGTCAATGTACCAACACCCAATTCAGGCAATGTAAAACTAATCGTCGTTGTACTCGCAAATGGATTAGGACTATTCTGATTCAATACAAATTCAGTAGGTGCACTACTCCTAAGATCAAGTGATACTTTGATAGCATTCAAATCCTGAGTATATGCTTCAGCAGTAGTGATATCAGAGCTCAAGCTCATCGTCTTAGCTAATGAATTATTGCTGACGGCTTTTAACTCTATGGTAAATAAGACTTCATCTTTGGGAATGGTTATCCCTTCAAAATCATGCCAACTAAACGCTAATTTGCCATCTGTCTCATGTACATTATCATAATTAATAGGGAGCCTTCCGGCTTCGATCTTACTGTATTCTAGAGATGTTGCGTCAAAATTAAGCGTCCACTGCATACCAGCCAATTTGACGAAATTGTCAGCCGTTACAGCTACTCTCACCTTCTCACCATTGGTAAAAGTCTGGTCTTTGGTTGCCAATACCAGCATTTGAGCAGATCTATTGTCTAGGCTCTGGCTATCAGCAGTCATATTGGCCGATCCATTGACATCGCCTACTTTTATGGCTACAAAATTGTTTTTCATCATGGTAGCACTGGTATTGTCTAACTGCACATACTCATTGACACCAAATATACTGTTGAAATCTGTCACATTTACTGCTTTATCCTTAAATCTCCAGGAAGTGTTATTGGGAAATTTGGTATATGAACCAAGGATCAGTTTTCTGAGATCTACGAGGTCGGATGCAGTCACTTTTTGATCATTATTGATATCGGCCGCTACATGTTTATAAGGCGAATCAAGCTTGGCAATATCAAGGATATGTTGTTGTATCATCACAAGATCGAGTGTCGAAATACCGTTGGTATGATCATCATCTTTCAGAGGCTTTATTTTATAAGAAGTATTGGGCTCGATACCTCCAAATTCGTAATATCCTTGCTGATTTGTCATCACAGAAGTAGATTCACTATTTTTCGAATTTTGTAATATAACCTGTACATTTTCAGCCATTTGATTGTATTCACTCTGTATAGTTCCAGCTATTCTTGATCCTTGACAAGGTGTCTCATTGGCTTGGACAGCAAGCGATACGCTACAGAAATCAGCATTCCCGCCAGCATCCCAAACATACATATCTTCTTTATTGATACCTAGTTGACTACAGGTATATAATTTGGCGGAAGAGCAAGTAGAGGGTAGCCATCTTTGAAGCACACCGTTTTTGTATCTGTCTAACAAATCAATATTTGAAGTGGGCCATGTTCCCGCGATTGTACCATTAATATCAAATAAAACTTCTGAACTGGAAACTGGGGGCTTAAATCCACCAAAGGTAAATTTCAGACCGCATCCCGTCAGTGGACAATTATCAGATGACCCTCTGTCAAAGTCTTTGGCCCAGATGTCTATTTGACCTGACGACGGCATGATCACTGTAGTCAATCCTGAAATACAGTAAGGAGTCGGTTTTTTCTTATCTAACACTTTAAATGAGTAAGAACAACTGGACTTATTGCCACAGTTATCTTCTACCGTCCATGTGATGTTATGTATTCCTACGGGATAGGTACCAGAGGCATTAGCGTCAGCAGGGTTGTCTGTGGCTGGTTTACTGATGATGGTTCCACTTTGCAGTGTTACTTTCCAATCCCATTTTTGTTGGGCTGCTGGAGTACAGTCATTGGCGGTATTAGTCAGTGTCACCTGGCCAGTACAATTGTCAGCAATGGTTTCTGTATCGACCTTTGAGCACTGGAGTATAACAGGTGCTTCATGTTCAGATACCGCTATAGTCTGAGTATAGGTCCACATATTGACCCCTAAAGTAGCGACACCAGGGTAGGTAAGTCCGTGTATATCCGTATTGGGAGCAAATTTGCACCAATCAATGACTGTCCATTTTCTTAATATTTTATAGCATACGCCATCTACATTCGGAACCACTAAATCTACATGATTTTTGGCTACTTGACTACACGCTCCATTGCCGAGTTCAGGCTCACCTGTTTTGGATGGGTCTGTGGCAGTATTACCGCAACCTGTGATAGATCTGTTTTCGAGATTCTTCCACACTGGTCCATTGCCTATAAGTACTGGACCACTGTAAGGTAAGGTGTTTCGTACGGTGATGGTTTGGCTGCAAGTAGCTGTGTTTCCTGATTTGTCAGTGACTGTAAATATACGAGTTATAACACCTTGACCACAACTACTTATTTGACCAGTATTGGTCCACGATAGCATAGGAGCTGTACACTCATCACTAAAATATGGAGTGCTTATAGGAAGTACCGAATATACAGGTTTTCCAGTCGCATTGGCAGAAGTATCTGCACCACAACCTATCGTCAGGTGAGGAGGGCAAGTGATGGTTGGTTTTGTTTTATCCTGCACGATGACTCGCACCATACAAGAATTGAAATTACCTGATTTATCTATGACTTTTAGCTCTACCATCACTTCCACCCCTACATCACTGCAACACAACTCAACAAATGGCCCAAAAGGATTGGATGATTCAACGTTAGATCCATTGGATCCACAACCTGCAGTAAGTCTTCTTACCGAATATGATACACTAGAGCAATTGTCATGGCTACCATCATCAAAAGTCTTAGCATATATAATGGCCTGGCCAATGTGATTTAAGGCTACTACAGTATATTCATCGCACACTGCATTTGGTTTTACTTTGTCTATAACGGTCACTTCGGTGAAGCAGTAAGTCGAATTATCACAAGCGTCTGTGACTGTATATCTCAGCCATGTTCTACCCTGAGGCAAATCATTGATATAATATTTATTTCCTACCAGTACAACATTGTCAGTAATATATTGACCATTTATCGGTGCACTACCGGTACTATCAGCCAATAAATAAGCGATAGTCCAAGTAGTAATATTACAATCACTGATGGTAGCGGGTGCAGGGACCAAAAAATCAGCTGTACAATCATGGTCAGTAGTGTATATTTCGAAATTCTGATCTATAGGACAAGTCACTACAGGACCTAAGTTATCTTTTATACTGATAAACTGAACGTGTTTGCGCACAATCCCACTACACCAATCCACTATTGCCCAGTCTCTGATTACCTTGAAAGTATTGCCGCACAAAGGTATTTCTGTGTCGGAATATGTTACATTTACTTTGCAGTACGTATGAGAAGTAACTCCTGTCGAGGTCGCTGTAGCAATATTTAATCCACTTATAGAAGGCACACCGGTTTCTGATGGATCAGGTTTACCATTTGTATTGAGATCCCAGGCAGGGTAGGTGGGCGCTACTCTACAAGCCAGTTCAATATTTTGAGGCCAAGTTACATTGTTGATGTTGATTGCCTTATAATAGACTCTAAATGTACATGGTGCAGATGTGTTGCCATATTTGTCTTTGGCAATATATGTGAGCTCCCTGACAGCTATAATGCTATCAGCTCTACCGCACGCCAATTCACTTAACGTATCTTTGATCAAGTGGATGGTTGCCAATGGATCACAACTATCATAAAAGTTCGGTATAGGAGGCGCAAAGCTATTATTTGCGCAGCTCACAGTATAATCCAATGGACAATCAATCACTGGAGGTAGCTTATCTTCTATCTTTATCTTTGACC
>JBATLS010000589.1:0-5198 GCA_049289435.1 Saprospiraceae bacterium
ATGGTAGGCAACATCAGGCCCATCAACGATATCATCATGGCGACTTGCTGAGAGTCTGTAATATTGGATATCACCAGTCCTAAAGCCAGTGAGGCTATGATAAATATAAATGTCACGCCATAAAGTAAAAAAATACTGCCTCTGATCGGTACATCCAGGATAGTGACACTTAAACCCAAGATGGCTGTGACTAATATGAGACTTAAAAAGAGATATGGAATGGCTTTCGAAAAAATCATAGTTAAGGGGTTCATAGGAGATACCAAAAGCATCTCCATGTTGCCCATCTCTTTTTCTTTGACGATAGACACCGATGTCATCAGCGTGCAAATAATCATTAATACCAATGCGATCACACCTGGTACAAACGTATGTGAACCTTTCAACTGGGGGTTATACAGCATTTTGGTTTGGACTTGTATCTCGTAAGGCATATCTAAAGCCCCCAATCTATCTTCCCTAAAATCCTGAATGATACGGGTCATGTACCATTGGATCGTAGATGCCAGATTGGGATTGGTACCATCAGTGATCAGCTGTATAGATGACGCATTGGAGTGTGTCAACGAATGACTAAAGTTATGATCAATAACAACTATCATGTGGGCTTCACTCGATTGCAATATTGCTTGAGATGATGAGACTTTGTCTATTTGTCTTAAGACATCAAAATAATTGCTGGCATCTATCTTCTGAATGAGTTGCTGACTATTCGGGCTCTTGTCAAGATCGCAGACGATGATGCGATTATTTTTGACCTCATCTGAAAGTGCAAAACCAAAAAGTAAGATCTGGACTATGGGCAACCCAAATAGCACCAATAATGTTTTTCTGTCTCTCAGTATATGCTGAACTTCTTTTCGTATAAATGCTAATAACTGATTCATTTCTCACATTTTTATTGACATCTGAAAATAGTGCTTCGGATGACTATTCACTCCTGACTGCTTGTCTTGCCAATTGATAAAAAACATCATCCATTGAGGCGGCCCTGTATATTTGTTTTAATTTTGCTGGAGTATCCATTGCTTCTATCCTTCCATCCACCATCACTGCGACTCGCTCACAATATTCGGCTTCGTCCATATAGTGTGTGGTGACAAAAACAGTAATACCATGGGCTGCTGCATCATAGATCAATGACCAAAACTGTCTTCTTGTCACAGGATCTACCCCTCCTGTTGGTTCGTCGAGAAATACAATTTTGGGGTGGTGCATGATAGCAATAGAAAATGCCAATTTTTGTTTCCAGCCTAATGGCAACTCGCTCACCATATGATTGACTTCTTTGTCAAGGCCTAGTTTTTGAGTCAATTGATCAGTGGCGGTTTTGATCTGTGTCCCAGTTAGGCCATAGATTCCTCCATAAAATTCTATATTTTCCCAAACTCTCAAGTCTTGATATAGCGAAAATTTTTGGCTCATATACCCTATGTTCTTTTTGATCGATTCGGTCTGAGTATTTATATCAAAACCTCCTACTTGAGCTACACCCGATGTCGGTCGTATCAAGCCAGTAAGCATGCGCATAGCTGTGGTCTTGCCCGCACCATTAGCACCTAAAAATCCAAATATCTCCCCTTCTTTTACTTCAAAATCTATATGATCCACTGCCGCAAAATCTCCATACATTTTTGTCAATCCTTTTGTTTCTATTGAATTCATTGGTTTTAGCTATTAGGGGTTAGGTATTAGGTAGAATGTTGATGGTTTATTTGTTTATTTGTTTATTTGTTTATTTGTTTATTTGTTTATTTGTTTATGGGTTGTACTTCGCAATTCGTATTTCGTACTCCCGATAGCTATCGGGAGTATTTCGTATTTCGTATTTCGTATTTCGTATTTCGTACTTCGTACTTCGTACTTCGCAATTCGTACTTCGTACTTCGTATTTCATATCAAAGCTATAAAACAATCCTCTATCGTAGGCTGTACGTTAATAACCTCTATATCTTTAAAATTTTTATCCAACAAATAAGACCTGACCATCTCCTTTGAAATCATATTTTTGGTATAGGTAAGATGCAGGTATTCGCCAAAAGCATACACATTTTTCACGTTTTCCATAGATATCAAAGCTTTGCGGGCTTCGTTGATGGAAGACGCTTTGACCCCCAAGAGCGCATCTTTGAATTCCGATACCAAAGCATCTGGCGTATCTTGTGATAGGATGGTCCCATTCTGTATAAGTGCTATACGCTCACACAATGACGCTTCATCCATATATGGGGTGGATACCATGATGGTTATACCTTCGTGTTTCAATCGCTTCAACATCTCCCAAAACTCCTTTCTACTGACTGCATCGACACCGGTAGTAGGTTCGTCCAAAAATAGTACCTCTGGCTTATGTATCAATGCACAACAAAGAGCCAATTTCTGTTTCATTCCCCCTGACAAAGCCCCGGCACGTCTGTCCTTAAAAGGTTCGAGCTGTACATATATGTCTTTGATCAGGTGGTAGTTTGTCTCAATAGTGGTATTGAAAATATTGGCATAAAACTTTAAATTTTCGACCACCGTCAGATCCTGATACAGCGAAAACCGACCTGGCATGTACCCAATCCTCTTTCTTATTTCCTTATAATTGCTTACAATATCATGACCTATTACTTTAGCCATGCCTTTATCTGGCAACATCAATGTAGTCAATATCCTAAACAAAGTAGTCTTGCCTGCACCATCAGGACCAATCAACCCAAAAAGTTCACCCTGTTCGACTTTAAAGCTGATATCAGTGAGGGCATTGACTTCTGCTTTTTTGCCAAAATTTTTATATATCCCTACCGCCTCTATCATTGCTCGGCAGTGACCAGATTGAATGCGACCTCACCATACATACCAATTTTGATCATTCCATCATTTTTTACAGCTATCTTTATTGCATATACCAGATTGGCTCTTTCTTCTTTGGTCTGAATGGTCTTGGGAGTAAATTCTGCTTTATTGGAGATGGCAGTGATTCTGCCTTTGTATGGTATGTATTCATCTTTGCTACTATCTACATAGACTGTGACCTCCTGCCCTATCTTAAGGCTCGGCAATTGATCACCCGTGATATATGCATGAAGTGACATCTCGCTTAAATCTGCCAATTTGAACAATGGTTTGCCCATAGTCACGAACTCTCCTTTTTCGACATATTTGGATAGTAACACCCCATTTATAGGTGCAAAAACTGCTGATCTCCGCAGCATATCTTTTACCTGATCTACTTTTTTTTCCATTGGACCTTTTTCGCTGACAATGGCAGCATTCTGTATAGCAACCTGATCATTAGCAGATTGGATTTGAGTGGCTATCAGTTTATTTTGTTGCTTTGCGCTGTATATTTGCTTTTGCAATACATCTACCTTCCCATTGATATCATCCAAATGTTGACCTGTCGCTGCATGTCCTTCAAATAAATCTTTTATTCTTTTTTGCTCGACCTCCAATACTTTTAGCTGTTGGTTCAATGCATCTACTTGAGCATCAGACACTTTGAGTTGTTGTCGTAGCACCATCACCTGAGGAGCTGCACTGTTGCGTTTTTGGTCGATGGCTATCATGGTTGCTTCGGCTTGTTCAGCTTGTATAACCAAAGCCGTAGTATCTATTTGCACTACCAATTCACCAGCCGATACTTCATCACTTTCCTTCTTGTCAAACATCACTACTTTGCCATTGCCTTCTGCAGATACTATGATTTCTGTGGATTCAAATGTACCCGAAGCATCAAAATTGATATCCTTCTTATTGCAAGAAAGAAAAAATATACTCAAAACAAATAGTAAAAATGGTACAAATTTTAATTCAACTATTTTAATATCCATGTCTGTCGTGTTTTATATATTAGGAATAATCATAATGAGCCGGAATGATGTGCGTATAAGTAAGTTGCTTTCAGCTTTTGGATTTCATGAAGTTTTTTGTTCACTACTGCAGTCATTTCGTCATTTACTTTAAATACATAGTCTGCAGAAGTAATTACACCGAGTTCTAATTGCTGTATAGCTACATTTTTGATATCTTGTCGATACAGAATGATTTCATCATCTTTTGCCATTTGGGCACTAGTGCGCTGTATCTCTGACTCCAGTCCAGTCAAAATAGAAGATATCTGCAGCTCTATATTTTTGTGTTGGGAGGCTATTTGTTGTTTTTGAAGGGTATTGATGGCTGTCGTTCTGGTATTGTTGTACATATGGCTGAGATTCCATTGCAATTTGATACCACCCAAATAATAAGTATCAAAACCATTGGTCAGAAAGTTTAAACCTGGTTTTCCATATCCAGCCTGAGCAAAAAGAAGAATTTTAGGGCTATTCCCAGCCATATGACTCTTCAATGCCAGATCAGACTGCTGCGTTTGATGCTTTAATATTTGAAAAACCGGTCTTCCCTCTATTGAAGAACTAAACCCTTCCAAAAGTTGTGGTCGTTCAAATGTAGTCGTCATATCGTACATGCTTTGGGTGAGTTGGTTGATGATCGTTATTTGGCTCAGTTTGGTAAAATATAACTCATCTTTCATCTGATCTATGGTCAATAATTCGGCTTTGAGCACCTTCAGTTCAGATGCAAGCACGGTACCGGAGTTTACGGCAGTTTGCAGCCTCTCCATCGTAGTCAAAATATTTTTTCTTTTTAGTTCCAACAGTTCAGACCTCTCGGTGAGCTCAAGTATAACAAAATATAGTTTTATGACTTGCTCTTGCAATTGTTCCAATTCCATATCAAGTTGATCACTATTTATCTCGAAATTTACATTGGAGATATCTCTCATCACCCTATTGATACCTCCGTCATAAATATATTGAGTAGCATCCAGCTGCAACCGATATTGATCCTTGGATAATCTCGGTATGCTCAAACCAGGGAAATCGACATTGAGACCAGTAGTCTCAGATTGATATGTTGCTTGACCATGCAACGCAAGCTGCGGATGGTTTGTGCTGGCTATATTCTTCTGTTGTAAGATATTTTGTTGTTGCATCAATGCAGTATTGGTTGATAAAGGCGAGCTAACTTTTGCATCAGCCAAGACTTGACTTAGTGAGGTATTCTGTTGGCAATAGACATCATTATGGATTGAAAAAATGATCCACGATCCCAACAATATATTCTTTGATATGTATAACATATTACAATATTATTTAATTTTTAAATCATTCATTATCATGTTAAATATGGTCGTTTTAAGTCTCTAAATGGTA
>JBATLS010000590.1:0-3508 GCA_049289435.1 Saprospiraceae bacterium
TGCTGCTTTTGGGTCACATTGACCGCTTTTGTTCCCCCACTCACGGTATAAATCACAACGAGAGTGCCGATGATAAAATTGAGCAAATTGAGATTCCATCCCAAAATAGTAGATAAAATGATGGCCGGAGCATAGATAGTGATACCTGCTGCCAATCCTCTTTGTATCAAAAATAAGCCAGCGGTCAATGATCTTGTTTTTAAATCAAATCTTTGCTCTAAAAACTCATATGCTGTAAAAACTTTTAGCCTATGGTAAATGGGGATAAAAGTATAGCAAATGATCACCATGGCCAAGGGTAGGCCAAAATAGAACTGAACAAATCCCATCCCATCGTGGAAAGCCTGACCAGGGGTGGACATGAAAGTAATGGCACTTGCCTGTGTAGCCATGACAGACAGGCCTACCGTCCACCATTTAGCTTCGTTATTGCCAAGCATATATGATTGCATATTTTGGATGCCTCTCGTTTTATACGTCCCGTATATAACAATAAACAATAGCGTACCTACCAATATACACCAGTCAATTTGGCTCATATTCTATTTTTGATAAATAAAGTTAAAGCCATGCGTTCATGATGACATAAAACAAAATGATATAGACTGCATTGAGCACTAAGACTAAAGTATAGCTACCGGACCATCTTTCTTTAGGATTATGGGTTGACATCGCTTCCTATTGAAATCATATTGGCAAATAGTCTGAATGCCCCTGAAACGCCGGCAGGGAGCTGTCTGAAAAATGATAACCCAGTATAAATATAGTGTCCGTCTCCGTATTTGGCTACAAGTACACTTCCTAATTGGGGTGATTCGCCAGGATCATTAGTCGAAAAAATGGACTGAAACTGTGGATCCCACTCTCCCGGAAAGTACAATCCCCGCTCCTGTACCCAACCAGTAAAATCTTTTTGGGTGATCTTGTTGGGGTGATTCAATATAGGGTGATCAGGTAATAGAACTCTTATTTCTGCTTCTTCGACAGTAACTCTGCTTCTGGAAAGTGATAAAGGGTAGGGGGCTATTTCTTTTGTTACCAGCCCATTAGCTGTATTGTATTGAATGATTACATTACCCCCTTTTTTGACATATTCGAAAATAGCTTTTTGTTTAAATTCCAGGTTTTCTTCTGTGTTGTATGCCCGTACACCCAAAATCAGAGCATCATATCCTGCTAATCTATCTTCAGATAGGTCATCTGTTTTTATCATATCTACATTGCATCCTATTTGCTTGAGCGAAACAGGTACCTCGTCACCTGCACCCATGAGATAAGCGACCCTGTTGACACTAGTCTTAATGTCAATACGAGATAGTTTGGCTGAAGATTCCATTACTACCGTTTGAAACGGAATGTGATTATAGTTGATGTCTATGACCTCATACTTGTATAGGCTACCATTAGAACTTATTTCTGGTGAGATTTTGATTTCTTGAGCAGTGCTTGAAGGCTTTATACTGAAAGTAAAATCTTTACTTTCGCCTTTTTGAGCAATGCTAAAATCTATAGTAGCAGGAGTGGCAGTCCAATCTTGGGGAAGTGGAATAGACAATGTACCTGACTGATCTTTGGACCATGCGTGGACAGTAACTTTGATATCTTTAGGCTCATTGGAGGCAAAGATATAGACGGGCTCTTTTACTTTTACGGACAATGGGGCTACCACTTCCAATGGACGATAAGTTTCCCCATTTTCGGGGCTGTTATACTTATAGACTATATTTTTGTCAAATACGATGTCTGTGCCATCTATATTGAGTGTGAAGAAAATCTTTAGAGATCTCGGGGTTTCAGGCAATCCGATCAGTGCCTGGTCTTCTACATGATAAAGCCCTAAAGATCCTTTTTTAACCAGCCAGTAAGGTGCCGTCAGTGGTGTAGTAGAAGGTATTAAGACATTATTGGACCATTTGATCGGTTCATTAGTGACCATAGTTTGTGTCAAGGCCGTATCTAATGACAAACCTTTGGCTTTTACATTTTTGATGATGACATTAGCATCCAATCGATTGATGATTTCAAAATCCAAAGCGATGGTCTCCCCTGCGATCACTTTATGCACGTTGGTCTTTGCTTCCAAAAACATACCTCCACATGCCAATATCAGGTCTTTGACTTCTTGAGACTTGATCTCTTTCCAGTAAGGATCTTTTGTATTTTGGATGGATGTATATATTTTGACCAAAAGTGGAATCGATCTGGCAGGATTTTTAAAATCATAATCGGCTGTCAATTGATCGCAAAGTGATTTTACAGAAGCTCCATTTTCCACCCTGGTCCAAGTAGTGTTGATACCTTCGAAGACATCTGCCTTATTGGGTGGCAAATCTCCTTTGAGCAATTCCAAATATTCCATTTGCATGCCTCTGGTACCCGTAGAGCCAAATCCCTGACACTTATGATTACTCCTAGATTCAGCGGCTATTTCAGTATTGGACTTGCCCAATAGTGGGAAATATACACCTACATCCATACTCATCAGTCTGGACTTGTCTGCTTTATTAAATTTGTCTTCACTTCCATAAAACCACCAACTAGTATTGAAAAATAATCTTTTGGGTGTCCATGCCGTCACATATTTGAGGTGTTCAGGATTTACTTTTGGATCACCCGCTTTGTCAAACAATTCAAATGACAATTGTGCCGAAGCCGTGTGGTGGCCGTGCGTTTCGCCTGATGTTCTATGATCAAATCGATTGACGATCACGTCTGGTCGAGTTTTTCTAATGGCCCAGATCACGTCAGCTTTTACTTTTTCGGTATCCCAAATCTTGATGGTTTCTTCTGCATTTTTTGAATATCCAAAATCGTTGGCTCTGGTAAACATTTGTCGCCCTTTGTCAAATGAGCGAGCCATCAACAACTCTTGAGTCCTTATCACTCCCAACAACTCGCTGGTTTCAGGTCCTATCAGGTTTTGTCCTCCATCTCCTCTTGTGAGTGATAAGTAGGTGGTAATGGCTTTTTTTTCATTGGCCATATATGATATCAATCTGGTATTTTCATCATCTGGATGAGCAGCGACGTAAAGTATTGACCCTAAAAAGCTCAGTTTTTCCATTTGTTGAAATATTTCTCCAGAAGTAGGCTTTGTAGGAGCTTGAGCCTGGACTGATGTAAAAACAGCTGAAATAAACAGCAAAATCAATACTAAAAGCAAATATTTGTGACGCATAATTGATGATATTGATGTAATTATTTTGATTGGAAATAAAAAATATTAAAAAAACCTACTTTATACTTTGGATATCTTTCTGAAAATTTGATCTTTGCATTGCAACACTCAAAAACCAAAACGTCATGTTAGTATTATTATCTATTATTATTGTATTTGCATTACTTGCCGTCAGTACATTTATCAAAACCAATATGGCAAAACGATAATTATCCAGCTTTTACCTCAGGCATTTTACAATCTTCTTCTGGCTTTTTTCCACATACTGTACACTCACCCAATTGGTTTTTGAGCATAGGATTATTGCTCGAACATGAGCCTCTAAATTCT
>JBATLS010000591.1:0-13559 GCA_049289435.1 Saprospiraceae bacterium
ATCTTGTGCTATCCGGTCACTGACGTCAATTATACAGTCCATGTGACGTTTGTGGATAATGGACAATCTTGCAATTTTAGTGCGATGTATCCAGTCAAAGCTGTAAGAATTAGCCCAAATATCTTAATCGGTACAGTGATATGTGACGAAAATGGTACCCCCAATAAGATCACCGATAATAGGATAAAATTCAGTATGCAAGTTAATGGAAGCAACGTGGGAAGTAATTATACAGTGACTGTAGATGGAGGTACTACCATCACACCAGTCAGTGCGAGTTACAATATACCTGTTCAGTTTACACTAGGGCCAGGCACTGCTGGTGGAGGTACTACCTTTACGGTATCGATTACAGATAGCCAAACGCAAGTATGTACCAGTACCATAGTAGTAGTAGATCCAAATAATTGTCAGCCAGCTTCACCACCATGTGACACCATCAAATGTGGTACTGCTACGATCGAAGTGAAGGGGAATTAAATAATGTGCTGATGGTATGATGTGCTAATGTGAAAATTTGTAAATATGCTAATTATTTAAGTAAGTGCCTGGCAGCATACGATATGGACAAAAAGGAAATCGCTGCACTTGCTTCCTAATTATTTACAATTATTTACAAAATTATACATATAAAAAACTTATCAAGTATTACTTTTGCACTTTGTAATGGTATTATATATTATGAAATCGTATTAATTCAAAAAATTTAAAAATGATCATGAGAGTATTAAGTATAATCTTGCTTGCTTCTGTAGTTTGTATCTATGCTTGCAAAATGGATGGAAGCTTCGCCAGTAATGATATCGAAAAGAGCGAGGAGATGAAAGATGCGTACGCCCTTCTAAATCAAGATAGTATGCCGGCTTTCGATATCCAGACCATGCGCAACAATGGGGTGAGAATATTAGAAAAAAGAATCGCCGATGCCCAGCGCAAGTTTTACACCATACTTGAAAAAGATATCTGGGTGTGCGATGCCGTGGTACGTGGCAACGGGATGAATTCCAATATGGGCGGCAGATGGATAGACTTTAAAGAAGACCTGACCTATGACTATGGTATCAATGAAAAGACCATTGGAACAGGCGGATATTTTTTTGACTTTGACAAATTATTGCTTTTGATGGTCGATGACAATAAAGCCATAAAGCCGCAAGAGTTTGACGTCAAATTAGCTGATGATATGATGGTCGTAGTAGGCACTCCGGTGTATGAAGACAATAATATGCAATCAAAATTTACCAGAATTACTAACAAGCCTGCTGCAATTGCACCAGTCAAAGACACCATGCAATAATTCAACTGACGCCCCTGTTGTTTTTATGCACTATACAAAATATAACTAATTTATTTTTTTTTGACTTTAAATTTGTTGACCCTTTAGAAAATTGTTTTAGTTTTAGCCAAATTTTAAAAAACGGAGGATCAATTCATTTTTCTATGAAGTTACGTTTTGATGCTTTGTACATTGATATCAAGCAAACCAACCATCGATATATCCAAAATCAAATCAGTGGATCATTATCCTTATACTTTGCCACTGCCTGAATGGGCAAAGTGTGCTAATATTTACGAAGTCAACATCAGGCAATATACCCCAGAAGGGACATTTGATGCATTCCGTATGCACCTACCCCGTCTCAGCCTGATGGGGGTGGATATATTATGGTTTATGCCCGTCTTCCCTATCAGTGAGACCAAAAAGAAAGGTACTTTGGGCAGCTATTATGCGGTGTCAGATTTCAGAGCTACCAACCCTAATTTTGGGACTATGCTCAGTTTCCAAAACGTCATTGACGAAGCCCACAGTCTCGGCATGAAAGTCATATTGGATTGGGTACCCAACCACACGGGATGGGATCATATCTGGATCCACCACCATCCGGATTATTATACAAAAGACTCCTCGGGTCATATTACTGATCCCATCAACGATCACGGTGCGTCCATGGGCTGGCAGGACGTAGCTGACCTAAATTATGGCAATCATGATATGCGCGAGGCCATGGTCAACGATATGATCTATTGGCTCAAAGAGCATCATATCGATGGATTTAGACATGATATGGCATTATTGGTACCTTTGGATTTTTGGAGATCTGCGATACAAAAGCTTCGATGTGTCAAAGATGACTTGTTTATGTTGGCCGAATCTGAAGTGGCTGAACACACCAATCAGCACTGCTTTCATGCGATCTATGGGTGGAGTCTGCATCATATACTCAATGACGTAGCCCAGGGCAAAAAAAATGTAAGTGCCATAGATCATTGGTTCGATCACGATTACCCAAAGATTTCTTTTGGTCAATATATGCATTTCACTTCCAATCATGATGAAAATTCTTGGTCGGGATCAGAAATAGAGCGGATGGGGGAGGCCCACCGGGCTTTTGCGGCATTGGTAATCACTTTGGACGGCATCCCACTGATGTATAGTGGACAAGAAGAGCCTATGGCCAAGCGACTCGAGTTTTTTGAAAAGGACGACATAGGGTTTAAAAACTTTGCATATGCAGACTTTTACACAGCTCTTCATCATATAAAACATGACAACAAAGCCTTGTGGAATGCAAATTATGGCGGAAAAGTAGAACGGGTATGGAGGCATGACCACATCTTTGCTTTTACCAGACAAAGGGACGAAAACACCATATTCGTTGTGATCAACTTGAGCAATCAAAAGCAGCAGATTACGTTGGATAAGGATATAGGCGGTATTGAATTATTTTCAGGCCGTGCTGTAGATTTTCGAAATGGCAGCGTCATGAGTTTGATGCCGTGGGAGTTTTTTATTTTTAACATATCATGAGACATACCATCCTATAAGAGTTCACCAATTAAACAATCATCTGATGAAGAAGCCATTATTATCAAAGTCCGCCATCTGGAATATGAGCATTGGATTTCTGGGCATCCAAGCCGGATTTGCACTACAGAATGCCAATGCGTCTCGTATCCTCCAATCTCTGGGTGCTGATACACACCATTTGGGGTGGTTTTGGTTGGTGGCACCCATCACGGGTATGCTTGTCCAGCCGATCATTGGACATTATAGCGATCGTACATGGACCAAATTGGGACGACGCAAACCCTATTTTTTGGTGGGCGCCATCATGGCATCCATAGGCTTGATTCTGATGCCCAATGCAGGATTATTTACCGCATTGATACCTGCACTATGGGTAGGAGCGGGCATGTTGATGATCATGGATGCATCCTTCAATGTCGCGATGGAGCCCTTTAGAGCATTGGTGGCTGATAAATTGTCCACAGATCAGCGGACTGCTGGATTTGCCATCCAGACGGTGTTGATCGGTATCGGAGCAGTATTGGGCTCTTGGTTGCCTTCGTTGCTTGGGGATGGGTTGATGACCAAAGATGTATTGCCAGAAGTATTCGGTTCCGTATTTGGCACAAAGCTCATAGGGGGTCTGGGTTTCAGTACAATTGCTGCTGATGGTATGGTCCCTGACAATGTGATCTACGCATTTTTATTTGGGGCAGTATTGCTATTGATGGCGATATTGTGGACCATATTTACGACATCAGAGTATTCACCTACTGAAATGGCCTCTTTTGATGATCATGTGGAAGAGGAAGTGGTCAGTACCAGCAATGTTATGGCATCTATTTTTAATGATTTTGGCAATATGCCGGATACGATGAAGCAGCTTGGTTTGGTACAGTTCTGCTCCTGGTTTGCGCTTTTTGGTATGTGGGTATATAGTACGCCAGCTATAGCAGAGCATATCTATGGATTGGCGGCCAATGATACGACATCTCCAGACTTTCAGGTGGCCGGCAATAAAGTGGGAGTTTTGTTTGGGATTTACAATTTGATATCCGCTGTATATGCCTTTGTATTGCCCAAAATCGCCAGTAGGATAGGTAGGAAATATACCCATAGCATCTCATTGTTGGCAGGGGGTATTGGGCTGATATCTATTTATTTTATGAATAGCCCGGACACACTTATATATGCCATGATAGGTGTCGGTATGGCTTGGGCAAGCATCTTAGCTATGCCATATGCGATGCTGGCTGGGTCTATACCTGCGCACAAAATGGGGATTTATATGGGCATCTTTAATTTTTTCATCACCGTGCCACAGATTACCAACGGTATCAT
Source organism: Saprospiraceae bacterium (assembly GCA_049289435.1). Taxonomy (GTDB): domain Bacteria; phylum Bacteroidota; class Bacteroidia; order Chitinophagales; family Saprospiraceae; genus OLB9. Next base: position 4,130 of record JBATLS010000591.1, read on the forward strand.
CGGCGGGCCTTTGCTAAAGAATTTTTATGGCAATCATGCTATTTATGCCATCGTAGTCGCTGGGATATTTATGATAGTAGGGGCTATAGCAGCGATATATGTCAAGGATGTGGACGATCTGGTGCTGCAGAAGGGGTAATTTTAAGTATTTAATGTCTATCAAGCCATAAACCATTGCTTAATCATGACTTCACTATCTCTCCCCAAAGATGGCACTACCTATCCTGATCATCGTGGAACCCTCGTCAATTGCTATGCCATAGTCTCCAGACATCCCCATGGAGATCTCTTTAAAATAGGGTAGTGCAGACCCGTGTTGTTCCTTTATGGTGTCAAAGATCGCTTTTAAAGATTTAAATTCTTTTTTGATCACTCTCACATCATTGGTAAAGGTGGCCATACCCATGACGCCCCATATTTGTACGTTAGGTAATGGATTTTTTTTCAGGTCATCTAAGATCTCGTGTGCTTCTGGCAAGTCTAATCCAAATTTGGTATCTTCTGTAGCAATATGAAATTGAAGTAATACGGGGATGATTCTATGATGTTTGGCGGCTTCTTTGTCGATGGTTTTTAAAAGTGGTTGACTATCCACCGAATGTATCATGGACACAAACGCAGCGATATACTTTACCTTATTTTTTTGGAGATGACCTATGAGATGCCATTGGATATCCTTTGGTAGGGGTTCATATTTTTCTACCAGCTCTTGTACCTTGTTCTCTCCAAATATTCGCTGACCTTCATTATACAGACGCAATATTTCCTCATTCGGTTTGGTTTTGGAGACAGCTACCAATGTCACATGATGATCATCTGCATATTTTTTAATGGTGTTGTACATAGTAATGGTCAATTGAACAAACCGTGAATCTCTGCATCTACTTTCTCTATGATGATCCCAAAATCTGATGGTACGTTTTTAAAATCCATATTATCATTGTTGATCACCAACAAATTGCCTTCCTGATATCCAGAAATCCAGTTTTCATATCTTTCATTCAGTTTTTTAAGGTAATCCAAACTCATATTGCCCTCATAATCTCTGCCACGGGTATGGATATGATGCACCAGCTTCGGGATACTGGCTCGAAGATAAATAAGCAAATCTGGTGGTTTGACCTGCGAAGACATCAGCTTAAATAATTCAAAGTAATTGTTGAAATCCCTGGTGGACATGAGATTCATGTCGTGGAGATTGGGGGCAAATATATGTGCGTCTTCGTAGATGGTTCGATCCTGTATGACTGTAGTTGTACCTTTTCTGATCTGTAGTATCTGATCATATCTGCTATTTAAAAAATAAATCTGCAAGTTGAATGACCATCGTTGCATGTCTTCATAAAAATCAGCGAGATAAGGATTGGTCGAAGTATCTTCATATTGGACGTCCCATTCATAGTGTTTGGAGAGCATCTCTGTGAGTGTGGTTTTGCCGGCACCTATATTGCCTGCAATGGCGATGTGTTTTAGCTCTCGCATAATTGATTTGTGTAGGTTTTGTTTTGAAAATACAGGTCGAAACTAATGGTTTGTCTTTTGTAACTTTTAAATGATGATGCCTTCAAAATGACGTCCAAAAATACAAAATAGTATTCATTTGGAGTATTTTGACGAGAGAAAAGTCTATATTGTCTATAAATTGGTTTGTTTTACTCAATTAGGCTTTATATTAGCGTTTTTATATTAATGAAGTGATTTGCCATGAATATTGATGATGCCTTGATTCAGAAACTCGAGATACTCTCCAAGCTAAAACTAGAAGATGCTGAAAAAGTAGTTTTGAAAAGTGAATTGAGTAGTGTTTTGGATATGTTTGATAAAATAGGTGAAGTAGATACTTCTGGAGTGAAGCCTTTGACGCACATGACCGACACTGTCAATGAAATGAGATCAGATGTCGTCCAAGGCCAGCTTTTGACAGACGAAGCACTAAAAAATGCGCCCAAAGCAGTGGGTTCTTTTTTTGCAGTGCCAAAAGTAATAGATTAAACAGTGGCCAAAACAAAAAAAGTGGTTCTGTCAAAGTAATATTATGATTCGGGAACTAAGCACAAAAATTTTGTTATAATAATACAAATGAAGATATTTTTATGAATGAACACATGATCACCCTTGAGGGAATTTCCAAAGTTTACAAAATGGGGATGGAAACCATCAATGCTCTCCAATCCATCACCACTATTATCAATAAAAATGAATATGTGGCTCTGATGGGTCCATCCGGCTCTGGTAAATCTACACTCATGAATATACTCGGGTGTCTCGATAGTCCGACTGAGGGATTATATGTACTCAATGGTATAGATGTCAGTAGCATGTCTGATGGAGAGCTGGCTGTGGTGAGGAATAAGCAGATCGGTTTTGTATTCCAGACGTTCAATCTTTTGCCACGCATGTCCTCATTAGAAAATGTAGCCTTGCCACTGGTTTATGCGGGATTTAATAAGCAGACTCGGCTTGAAATGGCTGAAATTGCTATGGAGAAAGTGGGACTTGGTGATCGTATGAGCCATAAACCCAATGAATTATCAGGTGGTCAGAGACAAAGAGTGGCCATCGCAAGAGCACTGGTCAATGACCCTGCCATCATACTTGCAGACGAACCGACGGGAAATCTGGACACCAAGACGTCCGTAGAAATCATGGGTATTTTCGAAAAAATCCATAACTCCGGCAATACCGTCATTTTGGTCACACACGAACCTGATATTGCCGATCATGCCCATAGAATCATCAGACTGAGGGATGGACTGATAGAAGCAGATTATCTGAATGACAAGATCATAAAGGTAGATGATCCAAACCACCACTATAAAGTAAAAGGAATTTAACATACTCTAAATAGTAACTTCATTTCAATAAAAATCAGTATTACTTATTTATCTGTAGAGTAAAAAAATGATCAATATTGGCCATAAATACTGGTCACATACGGACCACTCAAAAACTCTTTGGTGGACAACTGACTTTGTAGGATGATACCCCTCCATTTATTTCTGATCAGCATATATGCTACCTCGCAGATGGCAGAAGCAGTGGTCGATTGTATGGCTCTCAATCTTTGGTTTCCGACCATACTTGGGAAAATCTTATAAGACCGCTCTCTTCGTCTCAGTCTTCCATGGATGTCTTTACCATCTACAGATGCATATATGACTACTACATCGTCTTCTACACTGGGTATATTTTCGAGCATGATGTTTTCCAGAGCTTTTATCCTGTTATCGCTATTGGCAATGGTTGACATGGTGTTTTTTACCCATCTGTAATGCCCTGGATATCTGATGGTTTTGTAGTCCAGATCTTTTACCTTCCTGGCAAATGCATCTGGAAGATCAGCTGCACCACCTGAAGTAAAATTATCTTCATATTCGTCGCCATCTATGATGAGTCTTTCTAGTCCTGATAGTGCGGGCACTTTTATCTTTTTATAATTCCTGACTATTTCGGCATCTTTGAGGTATTCGGTAGCTACTCCGATGGGACTCCAGGTAAATGCATAGTAATGAGGCGATGGAGCATTGCGACTGATGGCACCGACTTTCATATGCATACTATTGACTATATCTACACCATGATGTTCTTGAAACTCTTCATAGAGCCTGTGCGCAATAATATTTATAAATCCTGGAGCCAGACCCGTTTGCAGTACAAATGCAGTATCCGCATCCTGAGCTATTTCGATGACATCTTTGGTTTCCTGTACGTATTCGGTGAGATTGGCATAGTGACATTGATGGAGTTTTGCCAGACTTGCCATACGAGGTGCCTGGCTACCTGGCAGACAATCTAAGATGATATCGCACTTTATCAAAGACTCGTCCAGGTGCGAATCGCTGTTGGTCATCGGCATTAAGACCCCATGTTGGTTGACAGTTTTGGTACATCCATTTGCCACAAATGAGAGGGCTTGATCCAAGGCATTCTGTGATATATCTCCAAAATGCAAGGTGACATCCATGGCATCTGATTCGGCCAATATCAATCCCACAGCTTGTCCGATGCCACCACTACCAGCGATAAATATATTCGCTTTCATAATTTTTTTATTTTTGAAATTTTTAAATTTGACGCCTTGATATTTTCTTTCAATCAGCCAGCACAAATATAATCTTATTTGCTATCATACCCATTAAAAAGTAAATGATGATTATCATTTGAGCCAGAGCTGGGTTTTTATATTTTGCAACTTTGGATGTAGAATGCATTTAGCTTTGAAAATTTATAACTATTTGATTTTGATTATAATATAAATTTTTACTTTAAATATTGATATTAAATATTTGAAAGACATTAAAAAATATATTACAAAAAATTATAATATGAAAATTTTACAACATATCTTTGCTTTGCAATTATTATCTATCTAAGTATTGAGCAAAATATAAATCTAAAGTATAGGTCAACATTTACAAGAAAACCCAAATTTCCATCCGTTGACTACTCTAGCTTATTTTACCTTTCCGCTTATATTGACATGATTGATTGTGGTGTACCAGGAGTATTTTTATAGAAAACCGATTTTTATTATTATGTCTATTAAGAAGCAAAAACCGAAGGAGAAGGCTAAATCACGATTTAACTGGCGAGATGAACGCTTGCCAAAAATAGTGGGCGTCATCCTTATTATGGCCGCCATTTATCTGGCCATAGCATTTATATCTTACTTATATACCTGGAAGATGGATCAGGACAAAGTACTTCGATTTTCGTGGGGTATGCTGCTACAAGGAGACTTGAGCGTGCAAAACTGGCTCGGTAGATTAGGGGCCATCATTTCCAATATGTTTTTTTATTGGGGCTTTGGCTTACCTTCGATGATAGTAGTAGTATTGTTGATCAGATTGGGATTTGACTTATTAAGGAGGCGATCATTGATTCCGTTTTTGATATTTGCCCGCAATTCTTTTGTCATCATGGCGTTTTTTTCCTTGATGCTGGAGTTTATATTCAGGAGATCAGAGTTTACCTGGGGCGGAGCATTTGGTGAGAGTACTTGTTTTTGGTTGACCAATTTTATAGGACAGATTGGCTTGTTTTTTTTATTGCTATTTACTCTGGGAGCATATGCCATGTGGAGATTCAATCCCAATTTTGACAATGTGACTATTGGCAATCCACTATCTGGTATGTCGTTGCCGTCGCTTGACTTCTTCAAAGGTATAGAGGATAGTGAGATCAGACCAAAAAAGAGCAAAAGTGCAGTCGAAAACCTGACGGATGATATAGAAGAATTGTTTTTGAAAACTTTGAAGCCTTCTGCAGCATCCAAACCTGTGCCAACAATAGGACATGCTGCCGACTCAGAGTTGGAGTTTGATTTATCAGATAAGTTATCTTCCAAACGACAAAATCAAACGAATCCTCCTGACTTGGAATTGGATTTTGACGATGTAGGTCAAATGGACTCAACACCTGATAGTGATGATGATGAGATCCATGGTTTGGCAAAAGTACCGGTCGCTCCAGCTACACAAATAGAAGCTATCAAGCAGGAAGACCATATGGAGCCATATGATCCTAAAGCAGATTTATCCCGCTATAAGATGCCTACTCTTGATTTGCTGTTTGATTATGCAGACCAGAAAGTAGAAGTGGATAGAGCAGAACTCGAAGCCAATAAGGATCAGATCATCGCTACTCTTTTGAATTATAAAATAGAGATTACCAAAATACGAGCTACCATCGGACCTACAGTCACTCTGTACGAAATCGTACCTGCTCCGGGTGTAAAGATCTCCAAGATAAAAAATCTGGAAGACGATATCGCCCTTAGTTTGGCAGCACTGGGCATCCGTATCATAGCTCCCATACCCGGCAAAGGTACTATAGGCATCGAAGTACCCAACAAAAATAAACAGATGGTTGCACTCAAGGAGTTGCTGCTTTCTGAAAAGTTTACTCAGACCAAGATGGCGCTTCCTATTGCTTTGGGCAAAACCATCTCCAATGAAGTATTTGTGGCGGACCTTGCTAAGATGCCCCACTTACTCGTAGCTGGAGCGACAGGACAGGGTAAGTCAGTGGGTATCAATGCTATCCTGATGTCGATATTGTACAAGAAACACCCATCTCAGGTCAAGCTTGTATTGATAGATCCCAAGAAAGTAGAGCTTTTTCCGTACGGACACTTGGATCAGCATTACCTGGCATTTATCCCAGATCAGGACGAACCCATCATCACAGAGACCAGCAAAGTGATCAATACGCTCAACTCTCTTTGTATTGAGATGGACAACAGATATGACTTGCTCAAAAAAGCCAGAGTTCGCAATCTAAATGAATACAACGAAAAATTTACAGACAGGAAACTAAGCCCTAGAGAAGGACACATGTTTTTGCCTTATATCGTATTGGTGATCGACGAATTTGCAGATTTGATCATGACGGCTGGCAAAGAGGTTGAGCTCCCAATTGCAAGATTAGCACAGTTGGCTCGTGCCATCGGAATCCACCTGATCATTGCCACTCAGAGACCTTCTGTCAATATCATTACGGGTATTATCAAAGCAAATTTCCCTGCCCGATTGGCATTTAAGGTGACATCCAAGATCGACTCCCGTACCATATTGGATGGTGGCGGTGCGGATCAATTGATCGGAGCTGGGGATATGTTGCTTTCTATAGGGAGTACTAATATCAGACTTCAATGTCCATTTGTAGATACCCCAGAGGTGGAGGCTGTCATCAAGCACATCGCTGACCAACAAGGTTTTGCTGAACCATTTTACTTGCCGGAATACAAGACTGATGAAGACACGCCTGGCAATTCTGACCTAAAAGTGTCAGATCTCGATGATAATTTTGACGATGCAGCCAGACTTATAGTATCTGCCCAGCATGGTTCGACCTCATTGATACAGCGTAAAATGCAATTGGGGTACAATCGTGCAGGTAGAATCATGGATCAGATGGAGCAATTGGGCATCGTAGGACCCGCTCAGGGCAGCAAACCCAGAGAAGTACTTTTTTATTCGCTTGACGAATTGAATAATTTTATTACATCGTTCAGAAGTAAATAATATTTTAAAGATACTCTAAATTTTAAATAATATCAAAAGCCTTTCAATCTAAGTTGAAGGGCTTTTGTGATTTTAGGTTTTTCTTTGAAGGTCATTATGTTTTTAAGGGCATCTATATAAGCGGGTACTAAAATTTTTAAGTTCCTTGTTTCCTACTAAGTAAGCATCTTCCTGTCCAAAAGCGTATTGATTCATAAGATCAGAACTCCAGACTCCAGTTTAATAAAATAGGGCCTGTCTGCCTATGGCATGGCCTGTCTGCCTATGGCACGGCCTTTAATGGCCTTGCAATCTCTGATTGCAAGCATAACAATATATTGTATTCAAAGAATGCAATGCCATTACAATATGCATTTAAGCAATATTTATCCATAGACTGATGCCAATGGCCATTGAAAAATGTACATTTTTTATAGTTTAACATTGAGAGAGGTCTGGTGTTATGAATTTTTAAAACTACATTCGTATTTGATAAAATTTTGTACTTTTGATTCTACAACCTATTTGTACATGAATACTACCACAGATCGAAAATATTCAATACTGAAAGAGGTGTGGGGATACACCAGTTTTCGGGAAGGACAACTGGAGATCATCGATCACGTACTTGACAAAAAAGATGCATTGGTGATCATGCCTACTGGTGGTGGGAAATCTCTGTGTTATCAGTTGCCTGCGTTGATGTTTTCCGGCTTGACCATAGTCATATCTCCGTTGATCGCACTGATGAATGATCAGGTGACTGCACTGAAGTTGTCTGGTGTAAAAGTGGCTGCCTTACATTCCAATATGACCTCGCCAGAACTTAGTAGTGTTCAGCAAGCGTTGATAGCAGGACAAATCAAAATACTCTATGTCTCTCCGGAAAGGGTCAATGCCAGCGGATTTATGGAATTTTTATCCAAATTGTCTATCGACTTGATAGCGATAGATGAGGCACATTGCGTCTCAGTCTGGGGCAATGATTTCAGGCCAGACTATGTCTTGCTCAACAAGGTGCGGGACAGATTTAGCCATGTACCATTCATAGGGTTGACAGCTACTGCAGATGGTGCTACACAAAAAGACATTTGCAAACAGTTGCATCTCAAAGACCCAAAAACATTTGTCTATAGTTTTGAAAGAAAAAATATCACTACCGAATCCAGACCAGCAGAACAAAAGTACAAACAGGTGGTCGAGTTTTTAAGGAAGGTCAAGGGGCAAAGTGGCATCATATATTGCCTGAGCAGAAAGGAAACCGAAAAATTATCTTCCAAATTGAGAGAGGGGGGATTTAATTGTGGATTTTATCATGCAGGGATGTCTGCTGATGATAGGCAAAAGATCCAAAGAGAGTTTCAGGATGACAAATTGCTCTTCATATGCGCCACGATAGCATTTGGCATGGGCATTGACAAAAGTAATATCCAGTGGATCATACACTACTCCATGCCCAAAAATCTGGAGGGCTACTATCAGGAGATAGGTCGGGCAGGTAGGGATGGTAGTCCTTCGAGGGCGTTGTTATTTTATAGTTGGGGTGACTACATCATGCTCAAAAGGTTTATTGATGACAGCAATGCCAATGAAGATTTCAAGACCGTCCAATATGCCAAACTCGATCGTATGTGGGAGTATGCTTCAGCCAATGAATGTCGTACCAATGTAGTGCTGAATTATTTTGGAGAATTCAGATCAAAGGCGTGCGGACATTGTGACAACTGTCTCCACCCACCCAAAAGCCGCGAAGCTACTGAAATAGCCCAAAAAGCGCTCTCTGCCGTAGTCAGATGCAAAGAAGAGGTCGCTCTTGGGTTGCTGATAGATGTCCTACGGGGATCGTACAAAGCAGAAATCATAGATGCCGGATATGATAAGATCAAAACTTTTGGAGCTGGCAGGGACATATCATATATCAATTGGAAAATATACATCACCCAGATGATCAATCATGGGATCATCAGGATCGATTATACGGATCATTTCAAGATCAAGACCACACCACTGACCGATGATGTGCTTTTTGGCAGGAGGAAAGTACAGTTGGTTGATCTTAATTTTGAAGATATAGTCATAGAAAAGCCCGTCAGGAAAGCGAAGAAAGAGGTCATTCAGGACGAGCTCATGGACAAATTGAAAAAGTGGCGTACGGAGCTCGCAGCGCAAAAGCAAGTGCCGGCGTATGTGATATTTAGTGATAAAGTTTTCGAAAATATCGTCACGTCCAAGCCATTGACCAATGCTGATCTACTCGAAGTAGAAGGGATAGGTAATGTAAAAATGCAGCAGTATGGTGCCGATATTTTGGCCATCATACAAGGGTACATAGCCAGTCAGGATATCGTCAAAAACGTAAAAGGACAAACATATCTGGAGACCTTCCAATTATACCAAAGGGGGTTGTCGCCAGCGCAGATAGCCAA
>JBATLS010000592.1:0-1727 GCA_049289435.1 Saprospiraceae bacterium
GGCAGTCAGTGGCACAGTATCAGCTCCGGTGACTATTTTATCTATTGCTGCAGCTAAAGCAAAAGCAGACAGCACTCTGGTATCTATCACGGGCCGACTTACAGTGACCACGCAATTTGGTGGCAGACTTGTATATGTCCAGGACCAAACCGCTGGGATGGCCGTCTTTGGAGGGTCCGCAAGCACATATCCGGCAGCATGGCAAATAGGAGACTCCGTGATCATAGCGGGAATGCTAACCACATTTAATGGACTGAAAGAAATAGTAAATATATCCAGAGCTACGGTAGTCAGTGGCCAAATAAATAGCCCCATACTACCCAAAATTATAACAGGTGACCAACAACTGACAAATGAAGGGAGCCTGGTGAAAATAAAAGATGTCAATTTTATCCAATCAGGGACATTTAAAAATAGCACCAACTATGATGTTGCAGATTGTAGTAATACATATATCACCGTGCGAATAAATGTGGACGTCGTCAATACATTAGTAAATGCATCTATTCCAACAAACACAAGAGACATCGTAGGTATAGCAGGCATATTTAATACAACTCCCCAGTTGTTGCCACGATCGGTCACAGATATTTCTGTGGTCGCATCCAATCCATGTATCATAAGGGGTGTATGCCCGCCTGCCAGCACATTGGTACCAGTCAATAATATAGATAGATCCAAAACTTTTGACATAGCTGCATGGAATGCTGAGTGGCTGGGACACCCTGGATTTGGACCATCCAACGAACAGTTACAACAGGATAACGTAAAATGCATTTTGGATAAGTTGCAGTCAGATGTCATTGTTTTATCAGAAATATGTGACATGTCAACATTAAGTACAATGATACCTACGGGGTATGGCTATAGGTGCTCTACCCAGTTTTACTCACACTTTTATGATATGCCTGAAACTCCGTCAGACCCGGCTCAAAAGGTGTGTGTGGTATATAATAAAGCAACGGTTGTCCCAATAGAATCAGAATGCAAAGCTATTTTGACAAACCAAGCGACCTACACTGTCGGAAGTCCAAATAATAGTTTTTGGGCTTCAGGTAGATTGCCTTATATGTTTACCGCCAATGTCAATATCAATGGTTCATCCAAGAAAATAAGAGTAGTGGGCTTGCATGCTAAAGCAGGTTCTGCAATTACAGATTATCAGCGGAGATTGGCGGATGTTCAGGCATTAAAAAAAGAACTGGATGATAACTACCCTAATGATAATCTAATCATAGCAGGAGATTTTAATGATGATTTAGATACTTCTATCACAGTGGGACAAGCCAGTAGTTATGCTAATTTTGTACTTGATGCTGCAAATTATCGGGGAGTGACAAAGGAGCTAAGTGATGGCAAAAAAAGAAGTACTGTATCTCAATCGGAAATGATTGACCACATGATCATCTCCAACGAACTGTATGCAGCGTATGAAGATAATACGGTAGGAGTCGCGACATCTACAAACATTAATTTTATAAAAGCATACGGTACCACCACGACTGATCACTATCCTGTGTGGGCAAGATTTGACTTAAGTCGCTCTACCAGTGCTGTCAATACGACCACTCACATAGATAAACTGTATGCCGACTTTATACCTAATCCTACTACAGGCCATGCATTTATGACGGTCAGGACGGATAGTGGAAAAGAAGTAGAAATTTCGGCCTACAATGTGTTAGGTCAGCAAGTTTACTTTTCTAAAAATAAAGTGGACAATGGTC
>JBATLS010000593.1:0-2657 GCA_049289435.1 Saprospiraceae bacterium
CTATCAATACCAAGGGGTGTATAAAATAAAGACCAATCAAAGTAAGCGGTAATTGAAGTTTTTTTAGTAATGTGACGATGATGATTGCTCCACTTGTTTCTGTAATGATAAATAGCGATTTCAACACTATGGAGAAGACAAAAACATCTCCAAACCAAGCACTTACAGCATAATATAGCTGACTGACAGGAGGATAGATGGTATAATAATTTGGAGAATTAAGGACAGAAAATAGTTCCTGATTGAGGCTCGGGATGCCAAATTTTAAGACCTCTGTCGGCAAATTTCCATAAGGTGACAGCCCATGGTGGGTCAATGTGCCATCCCAATAAAATCTAAATATATCATCCGAAAGTAGTGGAAAAGCAAATACAAGGCACAATCGTAGTAGCACACCGAATATAATGATTTTCGTTGCAGAAATACCGCTGGATATGACCATTAGCCAACCTAAAAAACCTATGCTCATCGATATAAACAATTCGTTGAAATCACTTTGCCCCACATGGTATCCTATATAAGTAATAGAAGTGAGCATCAGAAGACCCCCGACCAAGGGTTTTATGATTTGAGGAAGAACCTCCTTATTTAGATATTTTACTTTGAAGTGCATAAAAAAATAATGCGAGATAGCCGAATGCGAGTAACAGATGTAAGCCTATAAATTCATGTAAACCATATACCCAGCCTAAATATAATGCCATAAAAAAGTATATACTCAGCAAGCCCTCGATGATAGAAATAGTACCAATTTTTTTTGAAAAATAGGTAGCTTTATTAATTTCAATACCATCACTGTGGGATCCATACTTGGGAGTCCGCACAAATGAAGATGTCTTGCCAAGAAATCCCTGGATGACAGCGAGACCATTGTGAAATGCCAAACCCATAGATAATCCTAAAAATATGGGAAACATCCACAAGAACTTCAATATCATCCATGCTTTATTTTGTCGTGGCCAAGCTACTCCTACATTGGCGACGTAATATACGAGTATCACGGACAAGAGTGAAACTAAAAAATAGGCAAAGTTTTCTATCAGAATCCCCAGGGGTTTTAAAACAAAAATTAGCGGGACGCTCAATATACTCATTGCAAATATAAATACAAATATCGAACTTGATAGTAGATGCGAAGTCGCCTGAATTTTTTTAGATATAGTTAAATCAGATTTCCAAATGATGGGTAATAACTTTTTGGCGGTCTCTGCTCCTCCTTTCATCCATCTGTATTGTTGTGATTTTAGACCGTTGATATCTGCTGGTAATTCTGCCGGGGATATTATCTCTTCAAGATATCGTATCTTCCACCCACACAACTGAGCCCGGTAACTAAGGTCCAAATCTTCTGTCAGAGTATCAGCTTCCCAACCACCTGCTTCAGTAATGCATTGTTTCCTCCATACCCCTGCGGTACCGTTGAATTGCAACAAATAGCCAGCATTGTACCTTCCTTTTTGCTCCACTGTAAAATGTACGTTGAGTTGGAAGGCCTGTAGCTCCGTCAGTAAAGAGTAACTCTGGTTGATGTGCTCCCATCGAGTCTGCACTACCCCTACTTTTGGGTGATCAAAAGATGGTAGAGTTTTTAATAAGAAATCAGATTTTGGTAAAAAATCAGCATCAAAGATGGCGATAAATTCACCTTTAGCGATCTTCATTCCTTCTTTCAATGCTCCGGCTTTAAAACCAGTCCTGTCTTGTCTCCGTAGCATCTGAATATTGTACCCTTGCCGATGGTATTCAAAAACTTTTCGGATGACTATATCGGAGGTACTATCCGTGGAGTCGTCCAACACATGCACTTCAAATTTATCCTTTGGGTAATCGAGATGGATGATATTGTCAATCAGACGTTCTACTACATATTTTTCATTATATATGGGCAGTTGGATGGTCACAAAAGGGTGCTGATCAGTGGGAAGGAGCGACGGAGTATTGGTTGTCGAATAATTATGATCGTTCTGAAAATATTGATAAAGTAGATTCAACTGCATCAAGCAGAAGATGGTAATATAGGTCATCGCCAAAGTATAGACAGACAGCAAGAAGTAAGCAATGATTTCAAGTCCCGACATCAACCGATCAATTTAAATATCGTCCAGAGAATTTTATATCCTGCCAAGATTGTGCCTTTGATGGTGCCTGACACCTTGGACTCGCCGATGCGCTTCCTGTATCTCACTGGGACTTCCGCAGTTTTTAAGCCCATTTTCGCTGCTTTCACCTGCATTTCTACAGTCCAACCAAAAGTCTTGTCCGACATCTTAAGATCCATAAGGTTGTTGTATTTGATGGCTCTGAAAGGGCCCAAATCAGTAAAATGAGTGCGATATAACCCCCTGATCAAAGTAGTAGCCAGCCAATTGCCAAAGATTTGCTGGGGCATCATAGCACCTTTTTCTTTATTGCCCAATGCACGTGATCCGATCACCATATCAACACCTCTTGAGATAATGGGCTCTATAATGGACTCCATATCTTGTGGAAAATCTGAATAATCCCCATCCAAAAATACCACGATATCCGGGTGTGTATCTTGATGTGAGATGTACTCGATTCCTTTTAGACAAGCACTTCCATAGCCTTTGGATGGTTCATGAACTACTACAGCCCCAAGATTTGCGGCTACAGATGCGGTTTGATCGGTACTACCA
>JBATLS010000594.1:0-9762 GCA_049289435.1 Saprospiraceae bacterium
TACATTCTGTACTTGTCTTTTATATTGTAAACCAGCTGAAAACACCCATTGGATATAACAGTACCAGAAAGAGTGCTCATAGAAGGTTGTCTATCCGGCAAACGTGATACACAGTTCCAGTTGTACCAAAGGTACAGTAAAGCGATGTATAATATCTGCCGAAGGATGATCAATGATCCGGACGAAGCTCAGGATGTACTCCAAAACTCTTTTATAGATGTATTTACCAAGCTTCAGATGTTTAGATATGAATCCACGATAGGTGCTTGGATCAAACGAATTGTCATCAATAATTGTATCAACCACATCAGAAAAAACAAAAATGAATTTGTTTCATTAGACGCCATCAAAATTCCTGACACGTATGAAGAGCCCAATGATGTGGAGCTCAACATTAGTGAGATCAACAATGCAATACTTGACCTGCCAGAAGGATATAAGGTCATATTTAGTCTATATGCGGTAGAAGGGTATGACCATGGGGAAATAGCAGAGATATTGGGCATCTCTGAATCGACCTCCAAGTCTCAATACCATAGGGCGAAAACAAAACTGTACGATATCCTGAAGTCCAATGGGGGCATCAATAGAATATATCAATAAAATACCATAAAAAATAGTATAGAAAATAGAATGGAAAATAGAATAGAAAAATATATCCAGCAAAACAAACAACTATTTGATCAACATGAGCCAGATATGGCAATATGGTCAAAAATATCTGATGATCTGGATCGCAGGCAAAAAAGAAATATTAAGATGCTATATATCAAGAGACTATCGGTGGCTGCAGGAGTGGTGCTTGTACTCGCTTTTGGGGTATTGATAGGCTTGAATATGCAGCATAATAATACCGGCAAAATAGACTATACGATCAGCCCCGAGCTTCAAAATTTTAAAGAGACCGAGGCATATTATAAAACTCAGGTGAGTAATAAATTTAATCAGCTACAAGACGCCAACTTAAAAAGTAATGTCTCCGAAGACCTCCAACAACTGGATGTCATCTATCAACAGCTCAAGGATGAAATGATCTCCGGTCGATATGCCAATACCCAAATCATGATAGACGCAATGATCAAAAACCATAAAACAAAAATCGAAATTTTAGAAAATATTTTAAGCAAACAAAACCAACAAAAAAATGAAAACCAACGTGTTACACTTTAAGTATTTAATGATATTTTTCTGCCTCTTAGTAGCAAATAGCACAATATATGCTGACTCAGGTATAGGCAGTTTGGACTATGAACTGGTTAAAAACTATTCCAAAGAATTTACCAGTGATAAAAGTACTCTCGTGGAAATAGGAAATAGATATGGAAAGGTAGAAGTCAAGACCTGGGATAGTCAAAAAGTAAAAATAGAGGTGGTCGTCAAAGTCAAAGCGGGTAGCAAGAGCAAAGCAGAAGACAAAATGAACGAGATTATGATCACACTCGAAAAGAGAGGCAATGCAGTGATAGGCAATACGGACATCTCCAGTACCAATACTTCGTGGTGGACAGGATGGTGGAACTCAAGTGAAAATGTAAAAATGGAAATCGACTATACCATACACATGCCTGCTGATCTACACACCATCATAGAGAATAAATATGGCAACATATATTTGCCTGACCTGACTGGAAAGACCAGCATCAATCTCAAATATGGCAATCTACAGGCACAAGATATTGCCAATGATTTGCTGATGGATCTCGCCTATGGAAAAGCCACAGTAGGGTCTGTCAAAAATCTCAGCGGAACTTTTGCGTATTCTGACTACCGAGGGACTGATGGTGGCAATACTGTACTCACTACCAAATATTCGAAAGTCTATCTCGACAATGCAAAATCTGTGACAGCGTCAAGCAAATATGACAGTTACAAATTGATGAATATCAACTCACTGACCATCACTGGGTCGTATGATGACATCAATATAGGAACCGTCGCCACTGTAAATCTGACTACCAAATATACGGGTATCGTGATCAATTCGCTGAGCAGTGCTTTGACTGCTGAGGTGAGTTATGGAAGCTTGATGATCGAAAATCTCAAGACCAGCTTCAAAAAAATGATCGTAAACACCAGCTACGCACCGGTAAAAATATATGGGTCAGTGCCAGCTACTGTAGAGGTGGAGGGCAAATATTTTGATGCCCAATTGGGTGCAGATTTTGTATCCAAACACAAAGAAGTCAATGGAAGCAATAAGTCTTACAAAGGATACAAAGGGAGTGATAAGACCGGAGCGAGCATCATCATTTCATCCAGATATGGAGATGTGATCATCAAATAAGAGGTTCTACTACGATTTTAATGGAAACTCTTATTGATGAAATGGCCAAGGCTCCCCTTTAGGGGTCGGGGGTATAATAGGGCAATGTTTGATTTCATAAAAACCTGCCCGACTACTACATAGTGGTCAGGCGAGTCTGGTTTCCTACCTCATATTGTCCATAAGTGCCTGCCCGACTCAGTATGCAGGCGGGTTTATTCATTTGTTTACTGACTTATATCCGAACGGATTTAATGTACCTATCCATTAAATTGGTAGTAGAACCAAATAAGAAATATATTTTTGGTATATATTCACTAAAAAAGGCTAAGTCAAATATAAATTGACTTAGCCTTTTTTTATTATAGAAACATAAACGTGACCCTATTAATTGAGAACGTATCTGGCGGCCAATGCTCCATATCCACCTCCAAAACCGTTTTGGTAGCCGTTTATGAAAAATGTGGGTATCCAGTCCACACTCAAATTCAACGGGGTGTCTTTCAACTTATAATCTAGTCCCAATACCCCTGATAGACCGATAGATGTACTACTTGCATCAGAAACAAAGTCAAATGACCAAAAGTAAATATTGGCTCCCGCTCCATAGTACCACTTAAGACCATCAACAGATGGAATTTCGGTATGGTGCTGGTAGTACGCCCCGACATTGAACCAAGAGTAGGTTGAATAACTTCTAAATCCTGCCACTCCTTCGAATGCCCCTTTTTCTGATATAAAAGTCTTGTAAGATGCCGAAAGTGGATAACCGAGTCTCAAACCTATGGCTGATTTGTAATCTTGTGATTGTGCTACAGCGGCAAACATAAATAATGCAACTACTACTGCGAAAAATTTTGTTTTCATGATTTAAATTTTTTAAAATTATTATAAAATGTAAAATTATACTTAATCCTTATGTGAAATTTATATTATTGCTTGAAACGCCAGAAATGATCATTAAAAGGTAGCATTTAGTTATCGTAATGTATAGCTGCTATTTCCTTCTTTTTTTACCAGATCTGTTTTCTGATGCAATCTCCATTTCCTTCCCAAAGAAAAACTTTCCACCTATACCTACGGTGATTAAATTTATTCTGTCAAGGCCATTTGCTCCTACCGAATACAATCCAGCATCGATGCCCAGTTTGTGTCTCGAACCAAACAATACTCCGATATTTCCTCCGGCATACTGCCATCCTTCGGTGCCTCCGATGGTCGAAAACTGAAAAATATATCGTGGCGAAGCATACAATGCCACTTTTTCGCTGGGATGATAGCTAAAGTAAACTGGTATCTGAGCATTCCATATGCCCGTTACTAACCCAAAAGTGCCTACCTCAGCACCCAAAGACACCGCAAAATCAGCAGACCGATCGCCTAAGATTTGATATTTTGCACCGATGGCCAAATTCAAATTCGTATTTACTCTCAAGGTTACATCCAGATTTTCAGCTACTCCATATCTGCCACCCACCTCAATATTGGGAAAAATAAAACTAGGTATATCTTCGATGTCAAAAGAATCCTCAATATTGGAGTATTCAGGACTCTGAGAAATATTGAGAGATATCATGGCCTCTCCATTGTCTTTTCCTATCGTCTTACCATCTTGATATCCGGTCAGGGATGCACATGATGAAAACCAAAAGATACCCAAAGCCGATAAAAAAGTAGCGAAACACCTCTTCACATTTTTCATACATTTAGATTTAATTCAAAAAAAAGTGGGGACTTGACCTGGAATTATTTATAGTTTTAAATAATTTTTATTTTTCATTTTAATCATAAGGCCATCTACAAAAAAAAAACAAAACTATAAACACACCATAACTGTTTGCAAGACAAACATACAATCTTATATTGATAAAATGTATATATCTACTAAAAATATTTAGTTTCATTATACTTTTAATGTTTGCTATCTATGGAAGATTGTTTGATTAAAATTAATATTTCTTGCATCGATCCTTCTATTTTTGTACGATAATTTCTACTGGCTTGCTTGGAGGCATTGATCATACCTCCTACAAAATACCTAATGATCCATGGGCTGACACTGATGACTGCATTGCCAAAGGACAGTGACTTTGCTATCTCAATAAATACGACTCCTAAACCACCCACCAGAGCAAAAGATTTCGCTCCGTCTTTGAAGTCTCCATGTATAGCTTGTCCAAGTCCTGGCAGGAAGGCACTATAAATCATGGCATGATCCGGATTTTTTTTATAATATACGTCTATGATATGTAGTAAGGAATCTAGTCTTGCTTTATCAGTTTTACTAAGATAAGATATGGCCAATAAATAATTTTTGCCATTGGACATGTCCTTTCGCATGATGTTGATACATCCCATATAGAAAATTTTTTTGTCTTTTTCTTCACTATTCCACTCTCTGATCATCGAGGCAGAGATTAGCGCAGACCCATGATCAGCCATCAACATATATATTTTCACTTTCTCGATCAGCGCTCGATTTTGTTCTATTTGGTTTTGTCCCGACCTAAAGTAGTGGTAGTCAGCATACTCTAAACTTTTGTCAAAATCCAATCTGTTGCGGTACAATAGGGAGATCTTCAGGCATAAGTCGCTGTCAGATTTGTCTTTTTGGAAAAAGTAGCATCTTAAATATTCTTTGAGTGCAAAGTCATCCTGTCCGCTCAACAATAATGAATCTGCAAAATCTTCAAGATCTTTTTGACCTTTTAGAGATGCATTGATGGTGTTAAAACATAAGATTAGTAATATAATTTTTAGTCTTTTCATCCAGTATTTTTTTATTCCTTCGATTGTAAAGTTTTGCACTATTGACCGAACCATATATATTGCCTATATAAAAGCCCAGTCCTAATCCACCGTATATCCACCCACCTACAGATGATGACCCATGTTTGCGAAACCGGCTATATGATTGCCAAGCCGTACCAGCTATGAAGAGCAAGCTAATGATCCCGTTTTTATAATCTTTGGCATATACTCGACCAGCACCAGGTACGACCATAGACAATAATCCCGCTGCTACTGGCGACTTGATAGAGCGATCTCTGTACTCCTCATTTATGCCTAAAAGTATAGAATCGTTCATGATAGGTGGTACATTTAGATGACCCTCCATCATACTCATGCCGAAGTCCACTTTGGGTGATACATGCTCCAGACCATGCGCATCCTTTAGAGACGACTCATCATATGTAAGCCTGGCATGGGCAAGTAAATCGTCTTTCAACGCCGCAAGTACATAATCCATGACGATATAAGGATCAGTATTGGGCGTGATCCGTACTCTTGTACTAATCAAATCAAATTTTTTATCCATCCGATATGCCGTGAATAAACCATTGGCGTAGCTTCTATGGTGAGGATAAAGAAAATGTAATCTTTCGTACTCTTGTGCCGCAAGATCAAAGTGCTTATTGGTCATCAAAAATTTAGCAAAGGCATGTATGTTTTGCTCAGTGTACAAAGTGTCTGGCTGAGCCAAAATGGCAAGATGGGACACAAAAAAGAGGATCAGGACAATAATTAGTTTCATTGTACCGGATCCAAAAATCTATTGACAGTATAGTCAAACTCATAAGTGCTCAACGCAAATGGATTGCACCGGATCATACGGTCAAATGTCATCATACTTCCTTTTACCAGTCCTTTTTTCTTAATAGCAAGTAGCCCATACTCTGAGCACGAAGGATGAAAATTGCACACATTCATATCCTGCGATGAAAATAGAGTCTTATACACATAGAATAAACTATAAAACGCATAATCCAACTCACCGTCCTGCTGAGTTTTGAGAGAAGCTACCAGCGGTTTTGTACCCGTGATGGACTTCTTTTTGATAGTCAAAGTTTGCATAAAATCAAAGTCGGATTTGCTTTGACCAATAACAGCTATGGAGCAAAGTGCTACAAACATATAGACCAATAGCCAACGATGGTTATTCGATATGTATCTCATCAAACTCAATGGATTTATATATGGTTTCTTTTTTGCTCTGTGTTTTGGATGTAATCCTTGACGGAATGGGCAGACCTCTGATTACTTTGTAATTTGTAAAAAAGGTCGAGCTTATTTCTATATTGTCCACATCAAAAAAGGTCACAGACGATAAAGTATTGGATGAAATAATGGTGATGGCTTTGCTAATAAATGTTGCGAAAGTTTTCGGCGGTGTCCATGTCACTACCGTCTCGGATGTATCTGAAGAAACCGTACTGATTACAAAACCAGCGTCTTTGAGCCCATAATCATTTTTATACAGCGTCAGCAGCTCATTAAATATAGATAAGTCATCAAATTTTCCAATATTAGTTTTGATCGTGATACTATCTCCAATGGTCTTTGTCAATATACTATCATTGATCTCCCAATGTTCTCTTTTGGGAAATACTATATCGAACTTGATATTTTTGTCAGAATTTCGGACACTTACGCTTCCTTTGGTCAGCGATGAAGGTTGACCACTCGTATTTTTTTGTTTAATGGTAAATGAAGCACTAAACACATCATACTTTTGAGCATAAATGTTCGAGAAAACAAAAGTAAGAAAACAAAAAAGACTGGAGCTAATTTTCAGCATACTGCCATCAGGCAATATTGAATGTTGTCAAAAGACTTGGGTCAACCTGCATGGTAGTCGCTATAACTAAGGCGTAAAGCAAGTATCCAAGCAAAGTACCAACGATACAACCATAGAGTGCTTGTTTGACTTGTTTTTTGCGATCTGCGCCATCATCCATGACCAAATACACCACCAACATACCTATGACCCCAAAACAAAATCCCCACAAAAATCCAGGAATCCCTAATGGAACATCACCCTTGTTTGCAAAAAAATCATCCTCAGTGACACCAGAACTGAGGTTGGTTTTTTCAATCATCTCCGGGTTGGTGGCATTCAGTTGGTCGTAATCAAAGTGATTGGTTTCGACGTAACGGCCGATAAGGTCCAAATCCTTCAATTCTTCATCTATATTCACCTGAGATGACTTGATGGTGATGATCGGCTGATCTGGATTGCTATTGGCCATCAAGGCAAAATTCATTCCCACTAAAAGTGCTGCAAAAAGATAATTTAGTTTGGTATTCATAATGTTAATTTTTTGATTTCGAAACAAATATATCATAAAATCCAATCCATAGTTATTCTTTCAACAATATTTTTTTAAAAAAATAAAAAAGCCGAACTGCTATGATAACAATTCGGCTTTTCCATATGACCTGTTGATAGAAATTGTTTATTCTTTCACTCCTTGTACCAACAACGATATTTCATTTTTTAAGACTTCGATAAAGCCTTTTTTGATAGAAAATACCTTCTTATCCCCTTTACCATCTATGATCCGGACTTCTCCCTGACCAAGCGCAGCTACTATAGGTGCGTGGTTTTTAAGGATTTCAAATTGGCCCGTGATACCAGGTACTTTGACCGAATTGACCTGTCCTTGATATATTTCCCTTTCAGGTGTCAACACTAGTAAATTCATCTTAAATATAATTTTGGTTGGTGTGGACTCTTTTTATTTTATGCGTTTGCTTCAGCATCTGCCAGCATTTTTTCGCCAGCTGTGATGACTTCTTCTATCCGACCTTTGAGATTGAAGGCAGCTTCAGGATATTTGTCGAGCTCACCATCTATGATCATGGTAAATCCTTTGATGGTATCTTCGATAGGTACCAATACTCCCGGAATACCCGTAAACTGCTCTGCTACGTGGAAAGGCTGGGATAAAAATCTCTGTACTTTTCTTGCCCTATAGACCACCATTTTATCTTCTTCCGAAAGTTCTTCCATTCCCAGGATCGCTATGATGTCCTGTAGTTCGGTATATCTCTGTAGGATGAGTTTTACTCTTTGTGCACAGTTGTAATGCTCCTCGCCGATGATGGCCGGGTCAAGTATCCTTGATGTAGAGTCCAATGGATCTACCGCCGGATATATACCCAATGATGCAATTTTTCTACTCAATACGGTAGTCGCATCTAGGTGGGCAAATGTCGTTGCAGGTGCCGGGTCGGTCAAGTCATCCGCAGGTACATATACTGCCTGTACCGAGGTGATAGACCCTCTTTTGGTAGAGGTAATTCTTTCCTGCATCAAACCCATCTCAGTTGCAAGCGTTGGCTGATATCCCACCGCAGATGGCATACGTCCCAAGAGGGCCGATACTTCTGATCCTGCTTGAGTAAATCTGAAGATATTGTCGATGAAAAATAGGATGTCCTTGCCACCATTAGGATCGCTCATGTCACCATCTCTATAGTACTCTGCCAGGGTCAATCCAGACAATGCTACTCTCGCCCTTGCACCCGGAGGCTCATTCATCTGACCAAATACGAAGGTTGCTTTAGATTCTTTTAGTTTTTCTTTGCTGACTTTGTTGAGATCCCATCCACCTTCTTCCATGGAGTGCATAAAATCACTTCCATAATTGATGATGCTTGACTCCAGCATCTCTCTGAGCAGGTCATTTCCTTCACGTGTACGCTCGCCCACGCCTGCAAATACAGAAATACCATCATACCCCTTGGCGATATTGTTGATCAATTCCTGGATTAGTACTGTCTTACCCACACCTGCACCACCGAAGAGACCGATTTTTCCACCTTTGGAGTATGGTTCGATCAGGTCGATGACTTTGATGCCGGTATAAAGTACTTCAGACTCTGTAGATAAATCTTCAAATCTAGGTGGTTTGGCGTGTATGCTTCTGGTCACTTTTCTGTCCAGACGACCCAAACCATCTATTGGCTCACCGACGACATTGAATACTCTACCTTTGATCTGGTCACCCACAGGCATAGAGATATTCTCCCCAAGATCAGTGACTTCTATACCTCTCATGAGTCCATCGGTCGAGTCCATAGATACAGCTCTGACACTGTCTTCACCCAGATGTTGTTGGACTTCGAGGATCAATGTCTCCCCGTTTTCTCTGGTGATAGACAATGCGTTGAGGATTTCTGGAAGCTTGCTGTTTGCTCCGGCAAAACTTACGTCCACTACCGGTCCGATGATTTGTTTGATATGCCCTACATTAGCCATAGTATAGATGATATTTTATTTAAAATTAAGCTGTTTTTTGAAAATTGGCACAAAGATAAGTTTTATTATATTATTTGAAAGAATTCAATAGCATATTTATTAGTCAGGTGCACTGTCCTGCTAAAGTACTTAATGAAATGTTGATATTTATCTGGTTTGAGTCCACTCCGAAAAGTCTTTGAAGCAGAGAATGTGAAAAAATCCCTTGCTGGCGCAAGTTTGCAACTTGTGCCCCCGATGGTCGCAGTTTCTTCCCGATAACTATCGGGAGCGATCCAATGTAGCTATCGGGAGCGATCCAAGATATCAATAGCCACTGGCTTCCGGCTCTGGATACATAGTATTTCAATCCCGAATACTATCGGGATGTAGCCATTTTTCAATTGCCACTGGCTTTAGCCATTGGATACATAATATTTCAATCCCGAATACCATCGGGATGTAGCCATTTTTC